>JAJYGZ010000355.1 GCA_021790495.1 Actinomycetes bacterium | reverse complement strand
TAGCGATTTCAAGACTACAAAGCGCTCCCGGCGAAACGGCACGGCAAAGTGCCATTCCGACTCCGCGCCACTTCGCCTAATATCGTCCAATGGCACTCGGGACCGCGCGATCCGCACCTCCACCTAGCAAATGCATATCCGATCACACCGCACCCCAAACGTCGCTCGCGCTTCGACAACGTGTCCCACCGCCCGTTTGGGCACCGTTGAACGCCTATTGCCCGACGTCCACTAGCCCGAAATCAGCTCCCGCGCCGACCTTCGCGCTGCGGGCACACCCGCCGGACATTTCGTTACCTCGGCACGTCAATCCCCGGCCTGACAGCCCAGCAAACAGCTCTCACACCGCACCAACGAGTCGAGACACTCCACCGATCTCTCTTGTCTTTATTGAATCCCTCCTTCAAGCTATCTCACCACCGCCCAACGCTCGCAAGTGACACAGCGGTGCCGACCGGTCCTCCGTCCGGGTCCCACCACAAGCGATGGCGGCCCACCGATCCACTCCTTCGCCCGCAACTCGGCGTTACGTTGAATTGGCCAAGCTCCCAATATTTACTGAGCGGATCCTCTAGCTCAGATATGCTCCCGAGATAAAATCCCCCGAGCCACCCGATCGAAGTAGCAAAGACATGGGGTCTAAATAAGTTGTTGCCGACGGCCTAAAGCCCACCTGCCCGATAAGGGCCAGGCAAATAACGCCTTACTTCGGTGTCGATCGAGAAATCGATCTTCTCAGCTCTGACCACAATCAACACCCTATTCAAACGGTACAGCGGACATTTAACCTGCCTCCCCAAAATCGCCCTCGGGTCACGCACACCTGGCACAGGGGTCACCGATCCCGCTATCCTCAAACGTATCCTCGGAGTGCGCCACAACTAAACAGCCTTGGCACACAAGCGTCCGATCCCATCAATCGCGCAGACGAGCCGTGGGAGCTCGACAGCTGGCCCACCGAGTCGCTGGCCCAATATCATTGCTAATTTGCTCAACCACACTCCCCTGCCAACAAACCCCTACATCTCACCGTGTCTTGCTTGGCGGATCTCCGCATCGCATTCGAATCCTCGCGCGAGATTCACAGCGAACCCGACGAGCAACCGCTAATACCATCGGCACGGCCTTCGTCTCGGGCGAGCGGCAACAGTCGCTTCATATCTCCGAGGTTCCTCGCGGGCAGCACCATGAAAGCGGCGCCTCAGTCAAACCCCGCTGCCCCTGTCTCAGGCGTCGCTACGGGGGAAACCGCATAGCCGACAGCACGTGCACCGCGCCGCTGCCGAACAGCTTCAAGGCCCGCCGAGTACGAAGTTAAGCACAGGCCTAGCCGTACCATTCCCTATGGACCTGCCCCAGGGCAACATGCCGAGATATATCTTCCCTTCCAAGAGACGTCAATCGTCGACTACTCTCGGCCTCTCGATTCATGCCTCCCCCAAAAGAGCTCCGCCCAGACGCTCCACCGTTTTGCCGATCTGGCCAGACTTACAAATAGCGCCTGGTCGCCACAGGAATATCAGATGTTTCACGTGAAACAATCCGGCGCTTGCGCTTATCACACCAATCCGCCAATTCTCCTGCATCAGGCTTTGCAACCTATAAGATAGAGCAGTCACACGGACCTGAGATGTTTCACGTGAAACATCTGCCAACTCAAGCTATGGACGGAAACGCATGAACGATGAGGCCGCGCGCATTATCGCTGTCGCCAATCAAAAGGGCGGGGTAGGGAAGACCACTACTTCGGTAAACCTCGCCGCCGCAATTGCCGAGATGGGGAAAAGGGTACTCGTAGTCGACCTTGATCCCCAAGGAAACGCAAGCACCGGCCTTGGGATCGACATCCGTTCCCTTGGAACCACTGTCTACGACGTCTTGTTGCATGAGGCACCAATCGAAGATTCTATTGAGCCGACTTCTGTCAAGAACCTCTTCGTCCTTCCTTCGAACATCGACCTCGCCGGGGCGGAGATCGAATTGGTGAGCGTGTTTAGCCGTGAGAGCCGCTTGAAGCGAAGCTTGGACACGGTGGGGGAGGACTTCGACATCGCCATTATTGACTGCCCGCCCTCCCTTGGACTGCTTACTATCAATGCATTCGTTGCAGCCACCGAGGTCTTGGTGCCGATTCAATGCGAATACTACGCCCTAGAAGGCTTAGCGCAGCTCTTTCGAAATGTGCGCCTCGTCAAGTCAAACCTGAATCAGGATCTAGACGTACGCCACATCGTGCTGACCATGTATGACGCCAGAACCAAGCTTGCCGAACAGGTCGCCGCGGACGTTCGAACGCATTATCCGGAGTCCGTGTGTCGAACCGTCATCCCGAGAAGCGTGAGGCTCTCTGAGGCCCCCTCCTATGGCCAGCCCATAACTACTTTCGACCCACTTTCCCGTGGAGCAGTGGCATATCGGGAACTCGCCAAGGAGGTAATTTAATGGTGCGTAAAGCCGGGCTAGGACGTGGCTTGGGCTCGCTCATTCCCCAGGGCGAGTCAGAGGCTCGGGACGCAACTTATCGCGAAATACCGACTACACATATCAGGCCAAATCCGAATCAGCCACGCAAGACTTTCGATGAGGAGACTCTTTCCTCTCTTGCTGCCTCGGTCGCAGCGATGGGCGTCATCCAACCAATTCTGGTCAAAGAGATCGACGACGCGATGTACGAGATTATTGCCGGCGAACGACGCTGGCGCGCAGCGAGGCGTGTTGGTTTGGACACGATTCCCGCCATAGTTCAGCTCGCCGATGCCAAAGTTAGCCTCGAACATGCCCTAGTAGAAAACCTTCACCGCGATGACCTCAATCCGATCGAAGAGGCGACAGCGTACCAGAGCCTTATCGCAGAGTTTGAATTTACCCATGAAACCCTCGCGGCTCGGGTTGGAAAGTCGCGTGCAGTAGTAACGAACTCGCTTCGCTTACTGCAACTTCCCGCTGCGGCACAACGGCTACTGGTGGAGAAACGCATATCGGCCGGGCACGCGAGAATCATCCTTGGCACACCGGATCGTCTTGCCCAAGAACGCTACGCCAAACGGGTCGCCGACGAAGGGCTCTCGGTGCGCGCGCTGGAAGAGTTGGTCAAGAACGACTCCGGTCCATCACCTCTTCGTCAACCGAAGAAACCGACAACGCAATTCCGCCCCGCCGGGATCGTTGAGTTGGAGAAGCTACTCACAGACTCACTTGAAGCACGAGTCGTCGTGCAGCTGCCCAAAACCGATTCGGCGACTACCCGCGGAAAAGTAACAATCGAATTTCAAAATCTCGAGGATCTCAAGAGAATTGCGGAACAGATCGCCACAAGGGAAGAGTTCTAACTTCCGGGATTCCATAGTGGCGTTTTGACCATCGATCTGTACGCACGCAAAGGCCGCAGGCTAACCTTACGCCGTCGCAAAGCGACGAAGTGCTGGTCCAGTTCGTAAAACATCGGAGTGCCGTAACCCATCGCGCGAAGTTCACGTTTCGGCCAGCGACGAACCCGTGCGGCCACATCCGGCGGATCAGAGACGACCAGAACTCCACCGGGCTTAAGGAATCGGATTGCCACTTCGGCCACCAGTGGCGGAGGTCCAAAGCATCTGGAAACGACCACGTCGTAGCGCTCGGCATATGCCGAGAAGTATTCGTCGGACCTCCCATGAAGGACGCTGACTCTCGAGTCGAGATTGAGTCCTGGAATGAATTCGCGCGCGACGTTGATCCGCCGCGCCATCGAATCCATGAGCGACACTGTGAAATTATCGCGTTGAAGCGCTATCGGGATCCCGGGAATACCTACGCCTGAACCTAAATCCAACAGAGAGAGATCGCTTTGCCCAAAAATGGCGCTAATTACAAAGATGTAATTAGCGCCATTGCCTAACAGTTTCTCTAGGGAATCGGAGCCGATTCCGCCCACCAACTTTCCGCGATCATACCACTGTTCGATCACCGGCTCCGGCACAGCAGCTTCTTGCTCAGTAACGGGATCCAACGACAGCCGTCTCGATTAATCGAGGTCGGACTCTAGATCTGCCGGAGATACAACAACGTAGCGCCGTGGCTCCGCCCCTTCGGAACGAGTAACGACACCTTCGATCTCGGCCATGGCATCATGTACGATCTTGCGATCCGCTGCGTTCATTGGCTCGAGTATTTGCGGCTTTCCAGTGCTCTTGACCGTCTCGGCTATACCCATTGAAAAACGCTCGAGGCTGGCGCGCCGCTTCTCTCGAAAGCCGCCGATATCCACGAAGATCCGCGCATTTGCCCTGCGGAACTTGTTTTGAACCGCCGCCCGCACCAACTCCTGAACGGATCCCATAACCAGACCCTTGGGGCCAATGAGAAGCCCGAAATTTGCCTCGCCGGTAACAGCAACAGAGATGTGATCCTCCTCAATTGACTGTACTTCGACCTGGCCTGGCACTTGAAACTCGCCCATCAGCCCAGCAAGAAAGGCTTGGGCAGCTCCGGCTTGTTCGACGAGGGGAACTGGCTCTTCGTATTGCTCTTCTTGATATTCTTCAGTTACCACTTTTACCGGGGCCCTTCTCGTTGTTCGTTCGACTGTGGTTTCGCGCGCTGGAACTTCACGTTCTGTGCGAGGTGAAGATTCGCCGTTCTCAACATCGCCTCTGCGTGGTTGGCGTTCAGGCCGCTCTGCACGTTCAGGCCGCTCACGGCGCTTTCGCGTCCTTCGGTTCTCCTTGGATCGCGGAATACTCGGCTTGACTCGAGCACGAATACGCGCTTCGCGCTTGGTTCTTCCAAAAATACCTGACTTAGGCTCTTCAATGACCTCGTACTCGGCATCCGATTCTTCGACGCCCAAGAGATCCAGAGCTGAACCTAGCGCCTCTTCGATACTCTTTCCGGTCGTTTCTACCCATTCCATTCTTAACTACTGTCCTTTTGATATCTGTAAAATTGCTATTTGCGCTTCTTCTTGGCGTTCCGACTAGCACCGTTCTTCGGCCGCGGTGCAGTACCGCCCGGACGCGCCTCGCGCTGCTTCGCGCTTCCATTCGCGCCGTTCCCACCGGCCTTGGCTTCTGTGGCTGTCTTTCTCAGCTGCTCCCAGAGACTCACTTTCGGGGCTTTGGGAATCTCTCCAGACTCTTCCTTCGCCTTTGTCTCCACCAACTTCTGGCGCGCTTGGATAGAGTGCCTCCGCAATACCGGGTCGTGCCTCCACATCAACTCTTGTTGTCCAATTCGAAAAAGCGACGACACCACGAAGTAGACGTTCACACCGGCCGGAACGCCGATATAGATGACTCCGAAGATGAGAGGGGAGTACTTCATGATCGCGGTGGACTGGGGATTAGCCGCCGCCGCGCTGGGATTCTTGGAATAGATCTGCCAGGTCGAAAGAAATACCAAGCCAACGGCGAGCACAACTAATCCATAGTACGGAATCGCCGAAATAAACCCGGTGTGAACCTTTGTCGCGGCAGTCCCGAGATCTAAACCAATCGAATGCATGGTTCCACCGGCCGCCACCAAGTGCTTGTAGATCAGTGTGGTATGCGAGAGGTATTTGGGAGACGGTGTTCCATTGGGGAGTTTGTTGGTCAAGCCCCTAATGACATCGTACATTACAAACAAAAGCGGGAACTGCAAGAGCATCGGGAGACAGCCGGCCGCTGGAGATACCTTGTTCTCCTTGAAGAGCTTTTGCATCTCTTCGTTTTGCTTGACGCGATCATTGCGATACTTCGCCTGCAATGCCTTCAGTTCGGGCTGGATTCTTTGCATCTCAAGCATCGACCGTGTCGACATCTGGGTGAGAGGCCAAACAACGGCCATAACGGTTACCGTTAGCATGGCGATCGACAACGCGTAACTATGTACAAAGCCGTAGTAAATTGCGATCAAGCCCGCAAGCAGTTCAAACAGGGGTTTAAACAGATCACCCAAAAAGCTCATCGGACTACCTTTTTAATTTTCAATTCAGGAACCGGGTCGAATCCAGAACCGCCAAGAGGGTTGCAGCCCGACACGCGTTTTGCGGCCATCCATAGGACTCGCCTCACTCCGTGCACTTCGAGAGCCTCTAGCGCGTAATTCGAGCAAGAGGGGTAGTAGCGGCACGGCGACATCCCGCCAGCTCTCAGGCGCTGGTAGCCCTTGATCAACATGACGATGGTTTTTCTCATCAGCGCGAATCCTTATTGGTCTCTTCAAGAGCGCTTTGGCCAGCCGCCAAGCGCACATCGGCCTGCGCCATCAATGACCGCACGATCTCCAGTATCTGATGGTAACCCAAGCGCACGACTTCCGGGTAAACCAGAAACGCGTACCGCCCAGGTTGGACGTTTGCGGAGATCTCACGCAGGCAGGCTTTTACCTGTCGCCGAATCCGATTTCTGACTACTGCATTGCCAACCTTGCGCGGAATCGAGATTCCGACTCTGGTGTCACCGTCGTTACTAGCAATGCACGTCAAGGACATAGCACCGCCCCTGATTCGGACGCCGCTGCTTCGAAGTTCGGCAAACTCAGCTGATTTAGATATCGAGTGCAATTGAAATTGATCGGCGCTTGAGACTAAGCGCTCAACCGCTGCCGTCCTCGTAGGCGCCGCGCTTTGAGGACCGCTTGCCCCGCCCGCGTCGACATACGATGGCGGAATCCGTGCTTCTTGGCACGCTTTCGGTTGTTGGGCTGAAAGGTTCTCTTCACCTGGAACTCCAAAATTTGGTAACAATAGGCGC
>JAJYGZ010000262.1 GCA_021790495.1 Actinomycetes bacterium | reverse complement strand
CCGGGGCGAGTCGTGCGGCGACGCTCGCATATACCGGAACCCATACCAGGAGATGCTCGAAGAGAAACGCTGAGCGGACCCTGTCCAACGCCGCGAGCTCGGCACGCTCATGAGTTCCTTCGGCAAATCCGTCGACCAGCGACGCCATAAATGCCAGCTGCGAGGAGAGCGACATCGGATCACGAACATCGTTGACGCCAAGCGCGCGGTAAAAGCCCTCGAGTCGATCCAACGGCTCACCTCCGAGATGGGCCCCTGGGGTCAGATAGATCGAAGCTTCGGGAGCGAGTTCGAGAACGAAGATCTCAGTATGCTCGGCCTCGGAAAAGCTCTCTAGGCCAAAGAGGTCCCGCACTCCGGGACTAGGGGTCGGGGCGTGGGCCACCTCGGCACAACCCCGGAGGAGTTCTGCGTAATAGCGCTCCTTGGACATCGTTTTCGCCACTCCTAGGTTCGAAGCGCTTGATTATCGTCGTTCGGAAGCATGAAGGCGTCGTGCGAGGGCTTCAGCGGACGCATCAGCCAGCGCGGGCGTCGCTGCCCATTCGGCGATGTCGCAAAGGCGCTGCGCGTGGTCTCGAGCCAGCGCAAATAGACCTCGCGCGACCGTGAGGTATCAACATAGACCTCGCCATGCACATCGTTAGGCTGCGCCTTGGTGACGCGAACCGCCTGGTGCCAACAGTGCATCCCCGTGATCGGGTCAGGATGCACCGGGAAGGTGAGATTCTGATGCACGCCAACGTCGCCCCACCAGATTCGCTTGGTGTCGGGATCCGAAGATTCGTAGGGTTTGACGCCCTCCTTGGGATCGAGGTGCCACTTGGTTCCGTCGTGTTCCAGAGATACCGTTCGCATCAGCTGGCGCTGGCCATGATCGGCGAGCTTCCAGCGGCCCATATGGTGCGAGCACGCCACGACCCCGGGGCGAATTCCCTCGGTAATCCATGGTTTGACCACGAAGTACCCGATCTCGGTCTCAACGCGAACCAAAGTATTGTCATCGAATCCAAGCCTGGCGGCATCGTCGGGATGAATCCAGAGCGGGTTGGTGTGGGCGATCTCGTCAAGCCACTTGGAATTGGCGCTTCTGGTGTGAATCTGTACCGGAAGCCTGAAGGTGGAGATGAGAACCATCTCGTCTTGCTTGAGCATCTCCGGATGGACGTGGCTCTTTATATAGCCAGGAATAGCTTGCTCGGGCCATCCCCAGTTCGCCAGAGTCGAGGAGTAGAACTCCAGCTTGCCGCTCGGGGTTGGAAATCCCTTGAGCAGCTCTCCGTCGACATTGACGCCGATTGGCCTACGACCTTCTGCGTCGGTATCGGGATCTCCCATCGGAACGATATTCTGCCCGGCCGGCTTAGGCGTTGGCGAATAGACCCGGCCACTCACAGGTTCGACAACCGCGCCAGCAAGATCGGTCTCGATGAGCGCGGTCTCGTGCACCTGGCCAACATTGCGGCTAATCTCATATGCGCCTTTGCGCCGCATATAGGCGAGCGGCGTCAGTCCTTCTGCGGCCGCGGCCTCGGGAAGCCCTGGAACCGAATTCTCGAAGATGAACCCGTAGTACTCATCCACCGAGAGTTTGGCGTTCGCATCGGCGGGAGACTCGTAGAACTTGCGAATCCCCATCGAACCATCCGGGTCGATCTTCCAGGACAAGTCGATCCAAAACTCGTTCTCTTCCCAAACCTCTCCGGGATTGATCTCGCGACTGTCGGAGATGGTCCGGCCATCGAGTTCGGCCTTGGTGCGCAAAACGGGTTGGCGAAACGATACCCATTGCCCGTCGTATTGCTCGTAGGAGGTGAGGTCGTGGCGCTCCGAGGAATGCCCCATCGGCAAGACGTAGTCGGCAAAATATGCCGATTCGTTCCATGTCGGAGTAAGGGCCACAAAGCAACCCACCATCGACTCGTCGCTTAGGGCCTCAATCCAGGTCATTCCGTCCGGATTGGTCCAAACCGGGTTGTAGACCCGTGAGAAATATACCTCCAGCTTGCCCCGGCGCTCCTTCAAGAAGTGCGGCAGCAAGAAGGAGAGCTCGTTCATGGCAAGAGGATATTCGAGCGGCCATGACAGCTCATTCCACTTTTTCGGGTGCGGCGGAACGTGCATCGGGCGCGGAACGAATTTGTTCCAGGCATTCGGGAAGGTGCCACCCTTAGTTGCGATGGCACCCATCAGGGCATTGAGCAACAGCAGCGTTCGAGAGACTTGCCAGCCGCCCAGATTGCCCGCACTGGCGGAGCGCCAGGTGTGCGCCGAAAGCGCGGTACCGGCGCCGGCGACAACCTTGGCGACTTCGGCGATTACCGAGGCGTCGATTCCCGACTCCTCGGCGGCATATTCGAAACTGAACTCGGAATAGATTTCGGCGAGCACTTCCTCGAACTGCTCGAATGTCGAGTCGGTCACCCCGCGCGCTTCGCGCATGAACTCATCCCAGTTCCACCATCGCCGGACAAAATCGCGATTATAGGACTGGGAGGTGATGAGATAGTTGGCGATTGCCAGGTTGATGGCGGCTTCGCTCCCAGGCTGGGGAGCGAGCCAATAGTCGGCATGCGTGGCGGTATTGGACAAACGGGTATCTAAGACGATCAACTTGGCTCCGTTGGCCCGAGCTTCGGTAATCCGCTGGGCGTGGGGATTGAAGTAGTGGCCGGTCTCGAGGTGCGCCGAAATCAGATAGATCACCTTGGCGTTGGCGAAATCCGCAGATGGCCGATCGATGCCGGTCCAATAGTGCCAGCCCGCTCTGCCATTGGATGAGCAGACGTTGGTGTGGGAGTTGTGGCCATCCACACCCCACGAAGCCAGAACACGCTCGGTAAAACCGTCCTCACCAGGACGGCCGATATGGCAAACGATCTCGTCGGTGCGACCCTCGACTATGGCGCCTCTGACTCGGGCGGCAATGTCTTTTAGGGCTTCCTCCCACGAGACCCTGACCCATTTGCCCGCACCGCGCGGTCCCTGGCGCTTGAGCGGATAGAGGATGCGATCGGGATCCTGGACCTGGTTGAGAGTTGCCGGACCCTTGGCGCAGTTCCTGCCCCTGGAGCCGGGATGAAGCGGATTGCCTTCGAACTTGCGAACCGTGTTGGTCTCGTTATCGACGTATGCGAGGAGTCCGCAGGCGGACTCGCAGTTGAAGCAAGTGGTAGGAATCAGCGAATAGCTGACTTCCTTGCGCTCGGGCCACGCCTTGGAGTCGAGCTCGGTCCAGTTCGACCAGCGCTCGATTGGCGGAAATGCCATCAGCGCGCCTCGGGAAGCTCCCTGGTAGAAGGTCTCCCCGCGCTCTTCTGCCTCTTTTCGCAGCTGGAGCAGCTTCTCTCCCAAGCTTGCGGCGTTCTTTTTAGATCGTGCCATAACTAAATTCCCTACTAGTTTTTTGTGAAATTAGCGCCGTTACGCGAGCGGAACCAGCTGCGCGGATCGAACGTAGCTATGTTCGTAGGCGAGCAGGCCCGCGAACGAGACCAGGACCGCAACGTCGGCACTCACAAGCGCGCCGACGCCAAGGAGAATCCCCGCGCTGCCAAGCCAGAACCATCCCGCCATCGAACCTCGCGTCATCTCCCAGATGGCGAGTTTCGCATGTGCGCTCGGATGTCCGGTCACCAGTTCCGCAATGACAACGACGGTGTGGGTGAGAACAAGAGCGACAAAGACCGAGGTGGACAGCGATGCGAGCGACGCGGGAATCTCGGAGCGGAGCAGAACCAGGCAACCGACTCCAAGCAGCGACGCTTGCACCAGCAATTGCGGCAAGAGCAGCGGACTCTGCCACAGGTCGCGCGCTTTTGACTGCGAAAACAGAAACGCGGTGTAAATCGCGGTGGCTATCGCCAGGGGAATTCCCGGATACGCCAGCAGTTTGACCAGCGCCAAATTGTGGGTGACACCCAAGAACAACGAGAGCACCAAAACGCCGCCATATGCGCTAATGATGAAACCTCCCCGAACCAGCCAGCTCTTGGGCTGGGGCTTGAGAAGTATCAAATAAAAGCGCTCCGGGTGCTTAAGGTCAGCAATTAACAGGATTCCCGTCACCGCAAGTGCGGCCAAGGAGATCGCGGGTGCGGTAATTCGCACCAAAGTGGAGCTCATGGCAAGCTTGGACAACAGCGCCAAGAGCAGTACCACCGGGTAGACGCCGGCGGCGATTCCCTTGGTCCAGGTGTAAAGGCTCACCCGCCATCCCCACGGAACCGAGTGCGCCATGTCGTAAGAGAGCATCGCGGCGGCCGAGGAATTCGCGTGCGCGCCCTTGGGGGTTCCGGAGTTGGTGATCTTGGGTCCAGTGATCATTTCGGACCACATAAACGTGGTTCCACCAGGCCTAGTTGCCGCCAGTGGGTCCAAGGTGGCCTGGTGCGCACCCTTGTAAAACACCGCTGGGGACGTGGTCTTTTCGGGCTTGCGCACCGAGACCGCTTCACGATTGATCACCTTGGCGGCACGCGACAACGGGTCGTTAATGTCGCCGACGAAGATCGCTTCGGTTGGACACACGACTACGCAAGCGGGCTCAAGACCAACGTCAAGGCGATGCGCGCAGAAGTTGCACTTCTCCGCCGAGTGATCGTCGGGGTTGATAAAGATGGCATCGTATGGGCATGCGGCCATGCAGGCCTTGCAGCCGATGCAGATCCTCTTGTCAAAGTCGACGATTCCATCTGGACGCTGGTACATCGCCGCCGTCGGGCACGCGGCCACACACGGCGGATTCTCGCACTGATTGCAACGAGTTACCTGAAATGCCCTGCGAACATTGGGAAAGGTTCCGACGTCGACGGACTTTACGTAGGTCCTGGTAACGCCGACAGGCACCTCGTTCTCGCTCTTGCACGCCGTGGTGCAGGCATGGCAACCGATGCACTTGGTCTGGTCAAGAACTTTCACCCAGCGCTCAGAATTTCGCCCCCTGATCTGAATGGGTTGGAAAGCCCCCCTATTGGTCTGGTCCAAGCGTACGTTAGGACGCGCGATTACTCGCAGGTCTCGGTCCCCCATCAACGACACCTTCATCTCGAAACGGTTAGAAGCTTTCATATTATCGCGTTATTTACGAGCTACGTCATATAAATTATTGTTATATATGACATAATACAATTGTAAAAGTACGTATAACCTGAGTACCGGTGGAAGCGCGTAAAGCGCAATCGCTAAGTTGACTATCGTCTGGCCGCGGCGAATAGAGAACCGGCGCGAAACGGCCTGGGCCAAGAAGGGCGGCGCGGCTTGGAGATTGAACAAACGGAAGCCGCTGGGTCACTTTCGGAGCGATATCGCGCTCTCTTTGACTTCGCTGGCCAACAAGCCGCCAGGGCAGGTCAACCGGTCTCTCTCTATATCGGAGCGCCGCATCCTTCCTGGGATACGGACCATGGCAAAAACCTCGCATCCTCGCAGCCCGGGACTCCAAATACGACGAGGTACGAGCTGTTCTGTGGCGCGGTCAACTCCGGAGAGCTTCAAAATCTCATCGAACGGGCGCAAATAAAGCGCGACGCGTCGAGAAAGACTCTCGTGGTGGCGACTAGCGCCACCACCGCCCGGTCACTGGCTCGACAAATCAACGACTCGGCGCCGGACCTACTCACAGCGGACCTCGCCGAGATCCGCTCGCCCAAGGCGTCGGCCGTACGCAGCGCACGGGCCGATCTGGTAATCGCGACTCCTGAGATCCTGCATCGCCTGGTTATTCCTGAAAGCTACCGCTTCTCCGCATTGCTCGAGAGTCTCGCGGAGGTAATGCTCTGGGACCTCACCGCGATGCGTGGCATCTTAGGTTCGCATCTTCACCATGTTCTTCGAAGGCTGGAAGCGGCAACCGGTGACGCCAAGCCCGGCCTGATCTACTCCGCGACTGCGAGCGAATTGGGCGAGGCCGCCAAGTTCTGCGCCGCGCTCCTTGGCACAGAGCCAAGAAGTTCGGATTTGTATCGCGAAGAGCCTTCGCTGATCGAGGTGGTCATGGTCGATCCAGCTTCATCCAATTCCGGTCGTGCGCCCGCCACCACCGCGGCGAGAATCGCCGCAAAGGCGGCAGGCGACGGATTCTCGACATTGGTAGTTACAAAGTCGCGGCTCAGCGCGGAGTTAATCTCCAACTACATTCGCGACCGGATCTCAGATACCTTGCCCGGTGCAATCCTTAGCTACCGCAGCGGATACCTGGCCGAGACTAGAGCGGAGATCGAAAGCGAGATATCCGCGGGCGCCGCCTCGGTCGTAGTTGCCACCTCGGCGCTCGGCGAAGACCAGGGCGACTTCGAAGTTGTGGTTGTGGTGGGATTTCCTGGAATGCTAAGCCGTTTCCGGCGAGATCTCGGAAGAATCAAATCCCGCCGCGGCGCCGCAATCTTGGTTGCCGAGGCCGACGTCCTCGACAGCTGGTTGGTCACAAATTCGACGGAGCTATTGACTCGCCCCAACGAAATTGCAGCCATCAATCCCTGGAATCGCGACGTTCTGCGCTACCAGCTCCTTTGCGCATGCGCCGAAGGAGCGGTAGATCCCGACTCCTACAGCCGCGGGATCGCAACCGCCGCAATCGCGGTTAGACGCGAACTCGAAGAGCTTCGGACCGAAAACCAGGTAGTCGCCACTCCAGCCGGGTACATATATACCGGAAGCGCGATGCCTCAGCAATCGCGGGGTCTGAGGGGAGATGCTCGTCGACGCTTTCTTTTTGTCACCCGC
>JAJYGZ010000123.1:4092-6828 GCA_021790495.1 Actinomycetes bacterium | reverse complement strand
CTTGGCGACGCTCGGAAATGAGACCGTGGCAGTGAAGAGATTAAAGAAGATCGCGTGGGCAATCAACGTCTTAGCGTCTTCATCCGAGATCGATGTTTGCTGCGCCGGAGAGCCAATGAATACCGACGACTTAAACCGAAGATCGCCGTCGTCGGGATCCATCTCGAAGTTCCCTTCTAGCATCACATAGCTGGTTCGGGAACAGAATTCCAGGATGGACGACATATCCTTTTCTTCGATGGTAAAGGGACAGCTTGAATAGACAACTACCAAACCCAACTCTTCGATCGCCTGGATGAAAAGTAGCCAGCTGACGTCCTCAAATTCGTAGTCGACCGCGAATGCTTTGCCGCCTTCAGCCTCTTCGTATTCGAGGCTCTTTTCTACAAGAACGTTCTTTAGGAGTTCCGCCAACGGCGACCTCGTAACGCTTTTTGTCACAGGGAGTACAACCTTTCTTTGCGATGGTTTCGAACCTAACAAACAACGTGGATCGCGGTTACTTGCGATGTCCGCTGATGGTCAAGTCCGTGAGGGCCTTATTTACCGGCGCAAGGCTCGAAGGGTCTGGTGGCGTCGAAGTTGTCCCGGTAGTGGCAGAGCCGCCGGATTTGCTGGCCCCTTGCACCTTGGGCAGCAAATCCAATAGGGCGGCCTTTTCGCTGTCGGATAGGTGTGCCTGTTCAATCAAGAAGCGCATCTTGGACTGTTGCGAGGAGATCGAGTCCTTGCCGGAGAACATCCAGCTTATGCGTGCCCAATGGCCACCCCGATCCTCGACGCCTCCGTAGCCAAGTTTGTTCTTGATCTCCCGGAGGTTTTGGATCTCTTGCCACTTGCCGCTGTAATGGAGGTTTGAATTCTTGATCTTGCTGCCGAGATCCTTGATGCTGTCGAGCATGGTCTTGGGGGTCTGGGACTCGCCAACACGCTTGACGGCTAGTTCCCTTAGTTCATTGTCCCCCAACGTTCCTAGTTCATGCGTACCGACGCCGAGGGCCTTGAGCTGCTCGATCGCATGGGTCTTTAGCTTGTCGTCAACCTGCTTGGTGGGGTCGGGATGAACGCCCTTGGCATAATTGATCAGGGTCTGTGCAGAGTGCTTGGGGTCTTTTTTGATAAGCAACTCCGAAACCGCATGGTCGCCACCCGAATACTTCTTGCGGAGGTTCTTCACCTCGTACGCCTTCGCGTTCTGCTCAATCGTGCCTGCGATTGTTACCGCGGTGGACAGCGCGGTCGCAACGACGCCAAGTCCCGCGCCCGCTGCATGTATCGGGGTACCCGCTCCGGCGGTGGAGAGTCCCGCGCCGAGTAGCGAAACAACATTTGCTAGCACCTTGAAGACTGCTTTCACCAACAAGGAGACCGCGCCCATTTTGAAGTGCGATGTGGCTCCCTTGAGTACGGAGATGTCCCCCATGATTCCCGCGTGTTCGGGTTTGTGCACCATCTTCTCTAGAGAGTTGACATTTGTTCTAGAAACATGAACCAGTCCGGCCTGGCGGCCGAGTTCGATGGAATTTGCAAGGAGCTGGGACGCCGCGATCGCTATCCCGATGCCCGGTAAGCCCGCAGCAACCAGATTTGACGAGCTCCCAAAATGCCCGGCGTATTCGGCGATTGTCATCGCGCCCTTGCCGACGTTTCCCAGCGATCCCGATAGGGACATCACCTGGGTTGCGAGCTGAAGGTCGAGGTCCTGCTGCTGCTCCGCTGAAAGGCCCTTGTCGTTGGTGAAGCGACTCAAGATGGTGCTGAGGAGGCTATTAATAGAACCGGCCAGGCCGATTACAGGTGTTATTTCGCCGTTGATCGACACCCCCAGTTCCGATACGTTCATACTCGATCCGATACCGCCGAGTGGACCACTATGGACCTTGCTGAGGGCCTCGGAGCCCGAGGCAAGAGCGCCGCCGAGTCCCGTTGCTGTTCCAATCTTTGACGTTGCGGTGTCGACATACCCGATGTTCTCCTGGTTTTTGTCCAGGTCGCTTTTCTTTTCACCTACACCATGGATGCCTACCAGAGACTGTACGCCCGAGTCGATGTCGGGCTTGGAGCCTCCAAGGCCCCCCTTGCCTCCGGGCGAGGATAACTTGGTTGACTTTTGAGCCTTTCCGACAAATTCCTTCATTTGGCCGGGGCTTTTCAGGAATGAGTATTCCTCATTCCTTTTCTTTTCCTTGGCGGTCTGCGCTTCTTCGGAATCGAAGATGGACTGGTTTTTGGCAGCGTGTTCTTTGAACGCGGGATCCTTTGCCTTTGTATAGGTAGCTTTAAACGCGGCCTTGTCCTGTGCCGCCTTTTGCTTCTTGGCGTCGCGCTCTTTTGACCAGGCTTTTAGTCGGGCGAAGGGATTCTTGGAGGCCATGGTCGAAGAGGAAGTTGTAGATTTGCCTGCAGAGGCGAGACCCTTGTAGGAACTAGAGGAAGATCCTCCGATCCCTTTCCCTTGGGGCGAACTGATGCCGGGAGATACCGGGCCGCTATTGCCCGAGCTGCCGAGCACCGAGACGCCGCCCTTGGAGGTGCTTCGGAGTTTTTCCTTTGCCGCGTTAACATCCTTGTCCGTCATCTTGGGTTTTTTAGCAAGAGTCAAAGGTGCCACGTTGGAGCCTTTCGCATTCTGGAATTCAGGCAGAAATTTTTTCTCTGCTTAGATTACCCCAAGCGAGCTAACTTGATCAGTACTTCGAGCGGCTTTCGTCTCGCGAAGAAATGAAATCCAATCAG
>JAJYGZ010000123.1:0-4082 GCA_021790495.1 Actinomycetes bacterium | reverse complement strand
CGATCGCTTTGGGCGGGTCGCGGGGGTCTCGTTGGATCGCGCCACCGTTGTGTTGACTCAGTGTCGTTGGTTCTTGCCGAAGCGGTAGCCGACGCTGCGTACGGTTTCGATAAGGGTCTCGTGCTGGTCGCCTAGCTTGGCGCGCAGCCGTCGAATATGGACGTCGACCGTCCGAGCGCCGCCGTAGTACTCGTATCCCCATACGCGCGAGAGAAGCGTTTCGCGGTCAAAGACGCGACCCGGATGAGATGCCAGAAACGTCAAAAGCTGGTACTCCATGTAGGTGAGATCGAGCAGTCGGCCGCCGATCGAGGCCTGATAAGTCTCCAGGTTGACATGGAGTGGGCCGTAGTCGATTACCTCTTGAACCAGTCCCCGCCCGGTGCGGAAAAATAGTCTTTGTAGACGAATTTGGAGTTCTCTCGCATCTAGGGGAAGTGCCACGAAATCGTCAAAGAGATCTTCGCGGAGCTCAAGCTTGGGCAGGTTGGTTCTCTCGATCACAAGTAGCAGTGGCGAGATCTGGCGTTCCTTGGTGCGCAGATGCCGGCAAATGAAGAATGCGTCGTCCAGGTTCTGATCAGCGCAGATTATCGCCCCCGACCATCCCTCCTCGGGCTCAAGCTGCGATATCCTCGACACCAGGCTGACGCCGATGAAGGGGTAACCTCCCTCCTCAAGCGTTTTCACGACGTGGAAAGGGGCAGCTTCCGGGTAGAGGATTAGCGGTTCCATTTATAGGTGCCCCAAATAGCGCTCGATCTCGAACTGCGAGACGTGGGTCTTATAGCCCGCCCATTCGTCTCTTTTGTTGCGAACGAACCACTCGAATACGTGTTCGCCGAGTACATCTTTTACCAGGCTAGAGTTTTCCATTTCGCGGATCGCCTCATCAAGGTTGCCGGGCAGCGACCTGATTCCCATCTCGCCTACCTGCTCTGGGGTAAGGGAAAAGAGGTTCTCGGTGGTCTGGTTTGGGAGCTCATAACCCATTTCCATACCGCGCAGCCCAGCCCCGAGGATTACCGCGAAGGCGAGGTAGGGATTTGTGGCCGCATCCAGGGCACGATATTCAATGCGGGTGGCATCGGGGTTATTCGATTTTGGCTTGGGTACCCTTATTAGCGCCGAGCGGTTGTTTTGCGCCCAGGAGACATAGACCGGTGCTTCATACCCGACCACGAGGCGCTTATAGGAATTGACCCACTGGTTGGTGACCGCGGTGATCTCGGGGGCGTGGCGCAAGAGGCCCGCGATGAAATGTTTAGCTACCTCGGAAAGTCCCCAAGGGGCTTCGCTGTCGTAGAAGGCGTTGCGGTTTTCCTTGAAAAGCGAAAAGTGGGTGTGCATGCCGGAACCTTGCACGCCGGCGATCGGTTTTGGCATGAAAGTCGCGTGCACGCCGTGCTGTGATGCGATCTCTTTCACGACGAGCCGGGTCGTCATGACGTTGTCCGCCATGGTGAGGGCGTCGGTGTAGCGCAAGTCGATCTCGTGTTGACTTGGAGCGTCCTCGTGCTGAGAGTACTCGACCGGTATCCCCATGTCTTCCAAGGCAAGGACGGTCATCTTTCTCAGCTGGGACGGCAGATCCGACACAGTCAGTTCGAAGTACGACCCCGAATCCAGGGGTTCGGGCACTCCGTTGTTGAGTTTGGAGGCAAAATAGAAGTATTCGAGTTCGGGGGCGGCGAAAAACGAATATCCGAGTTCATGGGCCCGATCTAGCGCGCTACGCAGCGTATTGCGCGGGCAGCCTGCGAATGGCGTCGAGTCGAGATTGTTGATATCGCAAAACACCCGACCGATAGTGGGATCCGAAGGCAGCAGGCAAAAAGTAGTGGGATCCGGGAGCGCGATGACGTCGCTCTCTTGCACGCGCGAGAAGCCATCGATAGCGGAGCCGTCGAAAGTCATGCCTTCTACCAGGGCGGTTTCAAGTTCGGCCGGAGTTATTTGAAAGCTCTTCGGAGTCCCAAGAACGTCAGAAAACCATAGCTGTATGAAGTTGACCTTGCGTTCTTTTACCGTCTTGAGAACGTATTCAATCTTGGATTGCGTATTTGTCCGAGTTGCCACACAGACAGTAATAGTAGAATCCCGCGAATATCCGATTCTCAGGCTCGAAATACCCTGCTTTAGTTAATAAACTGTTTACAAACCCCCCTATTCAGGCCTGAGCCCCGAGGCGTATCCTTGTGGGGCAGTTCGATTGGATCGACCCGAGAGTTTTGGCTACGCTGTTGCGGAGTCGATGGGCCTCAACGCAAGGAGAACCATGAAGGAAAACACGCCAGCCGGGGTAATTCGTATGGCTAAGGATGAGGGCGTCGAGATCGTTGATCTCCGCTTCTGCGACCTCCCCGGAGTAATGCAGCACTTTTCCGTACCAGTGGCACAGCTCACCGAAGCATCTTTCAAGGAGGGCTTCGGGTTCGATGGCTCGTCTATTCGCGGGTTCAAGGCCATTAACGAATCGGACATGATTCTGATGCCAGATCCGAACACCGCGGTGCTGGATCCGTTCCGGCAACACAAGACCCTAAATCTAAATTGCTTCATTTACGACCCCTTGACCCTCGAGCCCTATGACCGCGATCCGCGTTACATCGCAAAGAAGGCCGAGGCGCACCTGCTTGAGACGGGCATCGCCGATACCGCCTATTTCGGCCCAGAGGCCGAGTTCTTCATCTTCAACGACGTGAGATACGGACAAGATAGCCACTCTGCGTCCTACTCGGTGGACTCCATCGAAGGCATTTGGAATTCCACCAGGGATGAAAAGCCCAACTTGGGTTACAAAGTCCGTTATAAGGAGGGCTATTTCCCGGTACCACCCGTGGATAAGTTCCAAGATCTTCGTTCGGAGATGGTTTTGGTGATGCAGTCGATGGGAATCGAGATCGAGGTTCAGCACCACGAGGTGGCTACGGCCGGCCAAGCCGAGATCGACATGCGCTTCGACACTCTGCTATCCATGGCCGACAAAGTGATGCTTTACAAGTACATCGTCAAGAACGTCGCCTACAAGGCCGGGTTTAGTGCCACGTTCATGCCCAAGCCTCTGTTCCAGGACAATGGCTCAGGCATGCATACCCACCAATCCCTCTGGAGCAAAGGGGAGCCGCTCTTTTTCGACGCCAACGGGGAGTACGCTCAGTTGTCCGATATGGCCCGCTGGTATATCGGAGGCATCTTGAAGCATGGTGCATCGATACTTGCGTTCGGCGCTCCGACCACCAACTCCTACAAGCGTCTGGTTCCAGGTTACGAGGCACCTGTCAATCTGGTGTATTCCCAGCGGAATCGGTCCGCGGCCTGTCGTATCCCGACTTATTCGCCAAGTCCAAAGGCGAAGCGGGTAGAATTTCGCTGTCCCGATCCTATGGCAAATCCGTATCTCGCCTTCGCGGCGATGCTGATGGCCGGGTTGGACGGAGTCAAGAACAAGATCGAGCCTCCTGCTCCGGTGGATGTCGACCTTTTTGACCTGTCGCCAGAAGAAGCTGCCAAGGTTCCCCAGGTTCCATCGTCCCTTGAAGGCGCGCTCGCGGCTTTGGCGGCGGATAACGAGTACCTGAAGGTTGGCGGGGTCTTTTCCCAAGATCTCATCGATACTTGGATAAGCTACAAACTCCTCAATGAGGTTGACGCTATCCGCCTTCGCCCGCATCCGTGGGAATTTATGATGTATTACGACGTGTAACTTCGCCTCGCTTGGCGTGCGGCGGATTTTAGCGTGGTCTAGCCAGCTGGTTCGGCCGTCGCCAAACGGGGGCGAAGCGGGTCCAGAGTCAATTTCGCGGAAAAGGTATGGGTTACGGCATTCACGCTGGTCTGGATGATGCCACGATAAGAGGTTCCGGTATTCGAGCGCGCTAAGACCGCAATGGCTGTTGAATCAAACGACGTCAAATGCCCGACATAGGTTGTCGTGCCGATGCGCAGATCAAAGCGGGACCTATCGATGCCAAGCTTTCCAGTGGGCTGGGGAACGCCGGCTGCGAAGAGATGAAGCATGGCGCGCTCATTCCCAACTAGGTGGCCGAAGAAGTTTATCGCCAGAACTCCCGGGCCATTGG
>JAJYGZ010000223.1 GCA_021790495.1 Actinomycetes bacterium | reverse complement strand
ACTCCTCGACCGAAACCGTTCCATCCTTGCCGACTCGATCGATCGCCTCGGCGAGAACATCACCGATCGACTGGTCAGCGGCGGAAATCGCAGCGACCTGGGCGAAATCGCTCTTGCCCTCGACTGGCTTGGCAAGACGCGCGATCGCCTCCACTGCTGCGGCAACGCCCTTCTCAATGCCTTTCTTGAGAATCATCGGGTTGGCTCCGGCCGCGACGTTACGCAAACCTTCGCGAATCAGCGCTTGCGCTAGAACGGTGGCGGTAGTTGTCCCGTCTCCCGCGACATCATTGGTCTTGGTCGCTACTTCCTTTACAAGCTGAGCACCCATATTCTCGTATGGGTCCTCCAACTCGATCTCTCGGGCGATCGAGACACCGTCGTTGGTGATTGTCGGCGCCCCGAACTTCTTTCCCAAGACAACGTTGCGGCCTTTGGGTCCGAGTGTCACCTTTACGGTGTCAGCGAGCTTATTAACGCCTGCTTCAAGTGACCGACGGGCGTTCTCGTCGAACTTCAGGATCTTTGACATCTACTTGGCAACCTTCGCTAAAACGTCCCTGGAAGACAGGATCAGTAGATCCTCGCCCTCAACGGTAATCTCAGTGCCGCCAAACTTGGAGAATACGACGGTATCGCCGACGGCTATGTCAAGCTTGATGACTTCGCCGGTCGCTTCCGCACGCCGTCCCGGTCCCACCGCGAGGACTTCTCCCTGCTGCGGCTTCTCTTTGGCCGTGTCAGGAATTACCAGACCAGATGCAGTCCGTTCCTCGGACTGAGCTGGACGTACAACAATGCGATCATCTAGGGGATGTAGCTTCATGTTCTCCCAAAGCCTCCTTCTGTGATTGAGTTAGCTTCCAATATAGTACTTCGCTTAGCACTCTCTACCCCTGAGTGCTAAAAGCTAAAAATGCCCCTAAAGAGCCACGTCCGACGCGTCATCGCCATGGAATCACGCAAGGCGGAGCGAGGGATAGGCGTCCATATCGGCGTCCGAAGGCCCATAGCGCTCCAGAATAAACCTCCCAGCCGAGGCGATCATCGCGCCATTATCGGTACAATTCACCTTTTTGGGGATGTATGTCGCCAATCCCGCCCGAAAGCCAAGCTGCTCCAACCGCTCCCGGAGCAAAGTGTTCGCGCCGACGCCGCCCGAAAGGCCGATTCCAACACATCCAGTAGCCACTGCTGCGGCAATGGTACGCTCAACTAGCACCTCTACCACCGAACTTTGAAATGACGCCGCGACATCGGAGATCGCAATCGACGGATTTGCGCGCACAAAATTGACCACAGAAGTCTTGGGCCCCGAAAAGGAGAAGTCATAGATGCCCTTCGTCTTGGCTCGGGGAATGCGAACCGCCTTGGGATTTCCATCGGATGCGACGCGCTCTATCTCGGGCCCGCCGGGATAACCCAGGCCGAGAAATCTCGCTACCTTATCGAAAGCTTCGCCTGCCGCGTCATCGAGGGTCTCGCCAAGAATCTGGTAGACGCCGCGCTCTTGGACGCGAACAACCATGGTGTGGCCACCCGAGACCACCAGAACCGCGATGGGAAATCGCACGACGACTTCATCGAGCTCCAAGGCGAAGATATGGCCCTCCAAGTGATTGACTCCGACCAGCGGCACGCCCCACCCAAGCGCTAGCGCCTTGGCTGCCGCGACTCCGACCATTAGGGCTCCGGCCAATCCAGGGCCCTTGGTTACCGCGACTGCGTCGAGTTGCGAAGCGGCGGGCTCAAGTCCCGCGATAACAAAAGCCTCCCGAACCACCTGGAGAATTGACTGCTCATGGGCACGCGAGGCAAGTTCGGGCACCACACCGCCGAAATTCGAATGGATAGCGATCTGCGAAGCTATTACCGAAGAGAGCACGCGTCCCGACGCATCCACCAAGGCGGCGGCTGTTTCATCGCACGAAGTTTCGATTCCCAAAAGCAGTCCAGACACCGAAGCCAACCTAATTGCGTCCCGCTAGCACGTCAGCCGACTTCAACTAGAGGGCCAGCGCAAAGGCAGAATCTAAAGCGGCCAACGACGGCGGCGCCGACGCGGCCCGAGGGAACGGGCCGCAGCTACCTCATTGACCCGATCGATAAAGGCCGGGCCATCGATATCATAGGCCCACATTATTATGGCGTCCTCGTTGTTCTCCTGGTAATACCCCTTGCGCACCCCGACCGGCATAAATCCGAAGCTTTGATACATTCTCTGGGCGCCTTGGTTGGAAACTCGAACTTCGAGAGTCAGGTTTTTCGATCCATAATCGATGGCCTCGAATATGAGCGAATGCATAAGCACAGAACCGACATGGCGACGCTGGTAAGCAGGGTCAACCGCAATATTGGTAATGTGAGCGTCCTCAAGAATGTACATTACGCCCGAATATCCAACGATCTCAGAATCCAAACGCGCGACTGAATAAGACCGCTCCCGCCGATGGGAAAGCTCGGAAAGAAAGACCCGCGCGCTCCACGGGGTCGGGTAAACCTGCGCTTCAATCTCGGTGATCCGAACCAGATCCTTCTTGCGCATCGCCTCGATATGAATATCGCGCGGCGTGATCGAACGGCTCCGGTCGGTTGTATTGCTTACCAATTTGCCTTCCACCTACCGCGATCCACAACACAATCCCCTATAGAGCCACCTTGCATCGGTTGTGTTAAATCAAAAGGTGATAGAACAAGCATAGGCCCACTGCCGCGTTGCGTACGAGTGCCCGAGCGAAAGTTGGCAAAAGGCGCTACTTGGTTCCCTTATTTGGCCAAGCAAGCCAGTCGCGCTGCCCGATGCGGCTCGCAAGTGTCGCCACTCGGGCCAGCATAAAAATCCCGATGGCGATCCACAGGCTCTGCGCGTTGTGAAAAACGTAACGAACTTCCAGTGCGCCGGGCACAAAGGCACCGAGAGAAGCTACCGCAGCGAACCCCAAATAAGTGAAATCGCCCACTCCAATTAATATGCCGTCCAGCATGAACGCCAGCGATGCGAGCGGCTGGAGGATCGCTTCGATGAGAAGCAGGTTCGTGATCAAGCGACGGGTGGTGGGGTCGGTGACGAAGGCCCCCGGTATGACCCATGCGAAGGCGGCCAAGACCGCGCCGGTGACCAAGCCAAAGACCACCGCTAGGCGCATAAACGTTACCGTGGCGTCACGCGCTTCTTGAAGGCGACCGGCCCCGACGCTCTTAGCGAAACTCACTTGCGCGGCGATGGCGACCGAGTCCAGGACGAAAACGACCACCGTCCACACCGTCATCGCGGCGCCGAATGCCGCCAGCGAGACCGTTCCCAGCGACTCTGCGACCCAGGTAGCAAGCAAGATGGCAATGCGAAAACTAACTGTCCGGACGATCAGCGATACCCCGGTGGCGAATATATTGGCGATTCCACCAAGATGGGGCTTCAGGGAAACTTGGCGACTTCTCGCTAGCTTCCGAACCATTACAAAATACGCAGCGGCCAGCGCGGCCTGTGACAATACGGTCCCAAGTGCCGATCCAGCGATGCCAAGTCCAACCCCCCAGACCAGCCAAAGATTGAGAACTATGTTGAGCAGATAGCCAGCCACCTGGATCTGCATTGGTCCTCGCGAATTGCCTACCCCCCGCAAAACTCCGATTCCGGCAAGGCTCAGCAACACGAATGGAACCCCGATGGCCGAGATCTTCAAGTAGACCACCGCGAAGGGGAGCACCTCTGACGGGGTTTTGAGAAGCACAAGGGCCTCACGACCAAAAAGCGCCAGCACTGCCGATAAAATCGCGCCCAAAATTACCGCGGCCCAGGTAGACGCCACGCCCACTTCGAAGGCTCCGGCGGCATTCCCCGCACCGATCAAGCGCGCTACCCGCGAAGTAGTGCCATA
Organism: Actinomycetes bacterium; assembly: GCA_021790495.1. Lineage (GTDB taxonomy): Bacteria > Actinomycetota > Acidimicrobiia > Acidimicrobiales > Acidimicrobiaceae > Acidithrix. The sequence continues at coordinate 3,033 of JAJYGZ010000223.1, read as the reverse complement.
AGCCAGCACAATGAAGGACGAGGTGACAAGGGTGAGAATGGCGGAGGCAGTGGCCAAAGCGCCAAGTTGCGCGATGCCAAGATGCCCCACAATGACCGAGTCCGCGGCAAGAAAAACTGGCTCGGCGATCAGCGTGGCCAGCGTCGGAACCGCAAAGGCCAGCGTCTCGCGAACCAGCGAGGTCGGCGGACGACTCGGCTCACCCATCGAATAGGGCATTCTCGGTCTTTTGCCGCGCGCGCGGCACTGTAGTGGCCGGTCTAAGAACGAGCGGTGTCAAAATTTGCCCTCGCGAGGTATTCCCGGGAGTAGCGAACTTCCACAAGTTCGGGCGATAGAGCTTCGGTGGCGTCAAACAGCTCGGAAAGGTAAGCGCCGAGCCCCGCTGGCGACAGCGTTGAGAGGCTCACGGGTCCCAACTCGACTGCGACGGCTTCGCCGAGCCGACCTGCGGCTGCACTCGCCGCATCTCCGACGAGAGCACATCGCCCAAGCTCGGCAATTCTGCGATCGCACTCCGCATTTTCCATGGTCTCGCTAAAGTTGCCGAGGCTACCAGCTAGATAGAGGTGACACTGGCCGCGACGCGCATCGGAAATTACCGCCAAGGGGCGGCCATCGCAAGATCCAAGCTCGGCGCGGGCAGCATAGCCCAAAGCCTCCTGGTGGTCGAAAATGCTCACCTTGACGCCGAGCGAAAAGGCGAGAGATTTCGCGCCGGCGACGCCAATGCGGCTGCCAGAAAATCCACCCGGTCCGACCGCCACGCAAATACGGGTAATCTCGCTGGCAAGTCCAAGTGAGTCGCCAAGGGCGCGACGGAAAAAGTCGCCCATTTCAGCGAGAACTTTGCGACCAATCCAAATCTGGTGCCATAGCAATGGCGTCGAATCTCGATAGATCGCGAAAACCGCGGGGTCGGCTACCGTATCGACGACCAAGTAAATCTCTTGGGAACGGTTCAATGCGAAGGACCTCCCTCGAAGCCATTTTCATGAATCTCAGTTCTCGGGCAATGGCCAATCTAACGTTCGAATCTCCAAACCCGCCCTGGACAACCGCAACGACCACGCATCGGGATCCCCCTCGTAACGGAGTACACGTACGTCGGGGTTGTTTTGGGGGATAAACCTGATTGTCAGCGGGCGCAGGTATTCGAAACTGCCAGCCGCCCTGTCGCCCCATTCGATCACCGTGACGACGTCGGGCATGCCAAGTTCCAGCATTTGCAAGTCAAAAAGCGCTCCGTCTCCCAAGCGATACAGATCCGCGTGGACCAACTCTTTTGAGCCTTGGTAGTTTCGCACCAGAACAAAGGTCGGAGAGGTGACGCGATCTCTGACGCCAAGGCCGCGGGCTACCCCTCGGCTAAAAGCGGTTTTGCCGGCGCCGAGCTCCCCGATTAGAAGCACCACGTCGCCGATCTCTAGGGCGCGGCCAAGTACCTCCCCGGCCTTTTCAGTCTCTTCCGGAGATCGCGTTATCGATACAAATAGGTTCACCGCCCGACCCATGCGCCTTTTTGGACCAAGTAAAGCTTTGCCGAGACGATATCCGCGCGCATCGCCGTAATCGCGCTCGCCCCTTGCCGGAGCCCATACGCGGGATGATACATCGGCATAACCACGCCGAAGTCCGACTCGAAGAACCTTCCGCGAGCGGCGGTAATTGAGATGGCGGGGCCGATAAGAAACTTCGCCGCCACGGCTCCAAGCGCCACAATCAAGCTCGGGTTGATGATGCCGATTTGGCCGACGAGATACGGGGTGCATGTCGCCACTTCGATGGGCAGCGGGTTGCGGTTGTCAGGGGGCCGGCACTTGACGATATTGGCGATATAGACATCCTGGCGCGAAAGTCCGAGCTCTTCGTCTATCAGGCGGTCAAGTAGCTTTCCCGAACGACCGACAAAAGGCAGACCGGCCAGATCCTCGCTCGCTCCCGGGCCCTCGCCGACAAACATAAGCGGCGAATTCTCAGATCCTTGCCCGAAAACCACCTTGGTTCGCGTCGCGGACAATTCGCATGCGACACAGGACGATGCACGTCCCATAAGCACCTCGAGTTGGCCGACGCGGTCTTTAGTGCTTGGCTCACTCGCGCTAGTGTCCACTTGTCTCACCTATGGTTCGCCTAGGAATGCGCTTTGAGATTCCGCATAGGATCTCCCAGGAAATGGAGGCGCACCTTTGCGCCCACTCATCCGCGCCGATGCGCTCGGGGCCCGATGTCCCAATCAGCACCACTCTGTCGCCAAGTGACACGTCCCCGTCATCGCCAAGGTCGATCACGATCTGATCCATGGTCACCATTCCCGCCAAGGGGTACCGCCGGCCGTTTATCAATACCTCTCCGCCTCCGGCGAATAACGCCCGCGGAACCCCGTCGGCATACCCGATGGGAATCGTGGCGATAAATGACTTTTTCGCAAGGGGACGATACCTTCCATAGGATGGCCGCTCGGAGGCGTCAACCTCCTTGATGAAGACGACTTTGCTTATCAGCGACAGCACCGGCAACAACGCGATCGGGTTTGCGGTTTCGCCAGGCAAATAGCCATAAAGTCCAATCCCAGCCCGTACTTTGCTAAATCGCGCCTCCGGGTAATTAAGCAGCCCGGCAGTGTTTGAAATATGGGTCTGCTTGGGGACAAAGCCGCGTGCCGAAAGCTTTTGAAGCGCCTCCAAAAAGCGATCGATCTGCAATTTTGTGAACTCTATGTCTTGGTTCGAAGTTCCGTCCGCGACCGCAAAATGGCTCCATACTCCCTCAAGGTTGCCCGCGCGCGCAGCATCTGCGACTTCGTCGAGACCCTGTGCCGAGACTCCGACGCGATACATTCCGGTATCCACTTTGAGGTGCATCTTGAGGCTGGAACCGCGCCCGTGGGCATCCCGTACCGCGCTGGCGAATTTGGCGCCCTCGGCACTGTATACGGTCACCGAGATGTCATACTCGGCCGCCAAAGCTAAAGCTTCCGGTGGCGCCTCGCTGAGCACCAGGATCTCGCCGTCTATCCCGGCTCTGCGCAAC
>JAJYGZ010000321.1 GCA_021790495.1 Actinomycetes bacterium | reverse complement strand
CAACTTCTTCAAGACCAGTCGTCCCCAAAACGGATTTAGTATGTCAGGATGGCCAGAAGAACCGCATACCTAAACTCGCGACTTCAGGGATTCGGCGCTACCATCTTTGCGACGATGTCCCAGCTAGCTACCGAGACCTCCTCGGTGAACCTCGGCCAGGGTTTCCCTGACACCGACGGCCCCTCCGAGATCGCACAAGCTGCGATGACTGCCATCGCCCAAGGACACAACCAGTACCCGCCAGGACCAGGAATTGCGAGCCTGCGTGAAGCAGTGGCAAATCACCAGAATCTCTATTACGGCCTCGAATACGATTCCGCCAACGAAGTTCTCATCACAGCTGGCGCCACCGAAGCCATCGCCGCGAGCGTCTTAGCCATATGCGAGACGGGGGACGAGGTGATCGTCTTTGAGCCATTTTACGACGCCTACGCGGCGGCAATCGCCATGGCGGGCGCCAGACTGGTGCCGATCGAGCTGCACGCTCCTGACTGGACATTTGATCCCGATGAACTTTCGCGCGCCGTAACCGGCCGCACCCGTGCCATCTTGATCAATTCACCACACAATCCAACCGGAAAAGTCTTCAGTTTGCCCGAGCTGCAATTCATCGCATCGCTGTGCGTCGAGGCGGACCTCATCGCCATTACCGACGAAGTCTACGAACACATGATCTTCTCGGGAAGCCACCGGCCCTTGGCAACTTTTCCTGGAATGTCGCAACGAACCATATCTATCTCCTCGGCGGCCAAGACCTACTCCTTCACCGGATGGAAGATCGGGTGGGTCACCGGGAGCGCCGAATTGGTAGCGGCGGTCCGCACCGTCAAGCAGTTCCTAACCTATGTAAACGGCGCTCCCTTCCAGGTTGCCATCGCATATGCACTTGGCGAGGGTCGCCGCTTTACCGATCGCGTCGTGCCATCTATAGAACGACAGCGCCAGGCTCTAGCCGCTGGACTTTCACAGGCGGGCCTCGAGGTGATGGGCGGGGCCGGAACCTATTTTCTCACCACCGATATCAGATCGATAACCGACGAAGACGCCATGACATTTTGCCTCGAATTGCCGAGGCGCATCGGGGTCGTAGCGGTTCCTTCTTCGGTCTTTTACCAGGATCCGCAGCGAGGCCGCCACCTCGTTCGCTGGACCTTTTGCAAGCGTCCAGAAGTCATCCAGGACGCGGTCGAACGCCTCGCCAAGCTGGAAATCCTTTAGCTCAGCGGCGATCGTAGCCGCTAGGTCTTGACGATTCCCCGTTCGATAAGGGCTTCGGCGATCTGGATGGTATTTAGCGCGGCCCCCTTGCGCAGATTATCGCCGGAGATAAAGAGAGCGACGCCTTTTTCGACGCTGAGGTCACGCCGAATCCGCCCGACAAAGCTCGGGTCACGGCCTGCCGACCCGAGTGGGGTCGGCACGTCGGCGATAACCACGCCCTTGGCGGCCGCAATGACTTGGCGAAGCTCTCCGATCTCGAAGTCTGCCATCAGCTCAACGTTGAGACTAACCGAATGCCCGGTGAAGACCGGAACCCGAACGCAGGTGGCACAGACCGCCAAATCCGGAAGGCCGAGAATCTTTCGACTCTCGTCACGGAACTTGTGCTCCTCATTGGTCTCGTCATCCACGAGCGTTCCGGCAAGCGGGATGACATTGGCCGCGATCGGTTCGACGAATACGCTGGGATCCCCCAGCGGCACCGCCGCGCCATCAAAGGTGAGCTCCGCGATCCGCGCCCCGGCCGCAAGCAACTGGCCCGCGAGCTCGGCGACCCCCGCCACCCCCGCGCCCGACACAGCCTGATAGGTTGAGGCGACGACGCGCCGCAGACCATATGCATCGCGTAAAGCACCGAGGGCACTCATGCAGACCATGGTGGTGCAATTGGGATTTGCGACGATTCCAAGGGGTATCGAGTCGAGCGCGCTCGCATTTACCTCGGGAACTACCAGAGGAACTCGCTCGTTCATGCGCCAAGCCGACGAGTTGTCGATCACGATCGCGCCCGCCGCGGCTACGCGCGGGGCGAGCTCAGCCGAAGCGGTGGCACCGTTGGAAAAGAGCGCGATGTCAATGCCTGCAAAATCGGCGTCGTGGGAGTTCTCAACGACGACCTTGCGACCAGCGAAAGAGATCACGCTGCCTGCCGAGCGCGGCGAGGCGAAAAATCGGACTTCGTCAAAGGGAAAATCGCGCTCGGCAAGGATGGAGCGCATTACCATTCCCACCTGACCGGTAGCACCAAATATCGCGAGCTTCATAGCTCAACAGCCTAACATCGCCGCGGCGAGCCATGGCAAACGGCGCTTGGCGCCACTTCGACCAAGGGCTACAGTTCGAAGGCTTCGTGCAAAGCGCGAACCGCATTCTCGACGTCGTCTTGTCGCACCACGCACGAAATCCGGATCGCCGAAGTCGAGATCATTTCGATGTTTATCCCTTCCTTGGCGAGGATTTCAAACATCATGGCAGTAACCCCCGGGTGCGTCTTCATTCCGGCACCGATCAGAGACACGCGCCCGATGCCCGAATCGGCATAGGCTTCGCGAGCGCCAATCTCAGCCGACACGGCCCGGGTAACCTCCAGGCAGGCCGCTTTGTCGTCCTTGGGAACCGTGAAGGATATATCGGTAAAACCGTCTATCGATGTGTTCTGCACGATCATGTCGACGTTGATGCCTCGGTCGGCGATCTCGCGAAAGACCTTCGCGGCGATTCCCGGTCGATCGGGCACACCGGTAATCGTCACCTTGACCTCGGTAACGTCATGGCTGATGGCGGACACTACCGCTTGTTCCATAGTTTCATCCTCCTCCTGTACCCACGTACCCGGCTCCCAGGTAAAGCTGGAACGCACGTGGATCGGCACCCCAAAATTGCGGGCGAACTCAACCGAGCGCAGCGCCAAGACCCTGCCGCCCGACGCCGCTAGCTCGAGCATCTCCTCGAAAGAAATCTTGTGGATCTTGTGCGCTTCAGCCACCACGCGCGGATCCGCGCTAAAGACGCCGGACACGTCTGTGTAAATCTCGCAGAAGTCCGCACCTAGCGCTGCCGCGAGAGCAACCGCGGTGGTATCCGATCCACCCCTCCCAAGCGTCGTGACGTCCTTTTCCAGCGAGACGCCTTGAAAGCCCGCCACGACTGGCACCCGTCCTTCGCTAAGAGCCTCAAGAAGGCGATCCGGGCGCATCTCCACAATCTTGGCCTTGGTGTGATCAGTGTCGGTAATAATCCCGGCTTGGGAGCCCGTAAAGGAGACCGCGGGAACACCGAGATCGGCCAGCGCCATGCACAATAGAGCCATCGAAATCCGCTCCCCAGAAGTGAGGAGCATGTCGAGCTCTCGGCCCGGATGAGTGGAGGAGACGTCGTTGGCAAGCCGCAACAGGTCGTCGGTGGTTTTGCCCATCGCCGAGACAACGGCTACTACTTGGTTGCCATGCCGTACCGTCCGAGCGATATGGTCCCCGACCGCCTTGATGCGATCCACGTCGCCAACCGAGGTTCCGCCAAATTTTTGCACTATCAATGCCACCCAACCAAACTACCCCCAAACGAGGCGCACCCGGATCGATGACGACCACACCGATTCCCCCATCCGCGGATAGCTCAAACACGACTAGCTTGTTTATCCGTGCCAAGCGCTAAAAGAGAACGAATCAGGGCCAATCAGGCCAAAAAGCGGGCTGCGCAGCTCGCGGTAAAAAAACGCAAGAACCGTACGCGGAACTTGATCATCGCTTCGGTGGTGGCAGTCGCTGGCGTCGTCGCTGTGTATCTGGTCTCGCGGCCGACGAAGGTCGTGGCCAAGACAACGGCCTCGAAGGCCACCACTACCACCTCGACGGCCGCGAACGCGACGAAGCCACTGCCTTGTCCGCCGGCCGCAGGAGCTGCATCACGGGTAACCAAATTTCCAGCGGCGCCCCCGATGTGCATAAATCCCCAAGGAACCTATAGCGCCACGGTCACCACCGACGTTGGAACCTTTGTCATTAAGCTCGATCCGACCATCGCCCCCAAGACGGTAAACAACTTCGTCTACTTGGCGCGGTACCACTTTTATGACGGCGTCATCTTTCACCGCGTGATACCGGGCTTTGTAGTGCAAGGAGGAGATCCCACCGGCACCGGCACCGGAGGACCTGGCTACACGTTCGCCGACGAGCTGCCAGCGCCCGGCTCCTACAAGATTGGAACGGTCGCCATGGCCAATTCCGGCAAGAACACCAACGGGAGCCAATTCTTTATCGTCGTTGGCGCGTCGGGAACCCAGTTGCCCAATCAATACTCGATTTTTGGCCAGGTTACCTCGGGGATGAGCGTGGTAAATCAAATTGCCGCCGATGGAACCGCGTCGGGGACACCGACCAAAGTGCACAAAATGATCTCGGTCACTATCCAAGGTTGATCAGGGCACAGTTGTAATTATTTATGCTTCTCGCGATAAGCGCCTGATGCACAACCTAAAGTTACAAGGTAAATCAAAACACCATGTTTGGAAAAGAAAAGAAGAGAAAGACGCCGATGGACTTCCCTAACCCCGACGGATCAAGCCCGAAATTTCAAACATTTCCGGCCGCTCCGGAAATGTGCATCGACACCGACAAGCGCTACAGCGCCCGGATCACCACCAACAAAGGCGTCTTCGTAGTGGCCCTTGACGCCACCAAGGCACCCAAGACGGTCAATAACTTCGTCTACCTCGCGCGGTACCACTTTTATGACGGCGTCATCTTTCACCGGATTATTCCTGGCTTCGTAGTCCAGGGCGGTGATCCCACCGGCACCGGCGCGGGAGGGCCGGGCTATCGGTTCGAAGACGAGCTGCCCAGGCCCAACCAGTACCAGATTGGTTCGCTTGCGATGGCAAATGCCGGTCCAAACACCAACGGCAGTCAATTCTTCATCATCACCGGGTCGTCGGGCGCCTCGCTGCCTCCTCTTTACGCTCTATTCGGCCAGGTAGTGGCGGGCATGGACGTCGTTATGGCAATCGAAGCCGTAGGCTCGCCCTCAGGACGACCCGCAGAGGTCATAACCATGGAAAAGGTGGAAATTACCGAGGCAGACTAAGCGAGTTCCACGAAGGCCTCAAGTCCGTCGAGGCCGATCGGCTCGCCTTGATGGTACGCCACCACCTCGCCAACGCCGTCAGACTCCCACTTTCCGTTGGGCCATCGAATCAGAGCTGTTCTCTCGTCAGCTCCAACGATCACGACACTGCGCCCACTCAGCTCAAGCGTACGCTTTCTCCTGTCATGGGACCAGCCCGAATAGTGCGGCACGAAGGCCATATTTCGCACTAGGCCAAGGCCGAGGGTATAAGCGCCGCCTCTCGGGTCCACCATCGGATCGGTAAGCACCATCGCGCCCGCGCTCGATCCGGCCACGGTGGCTCCTCCATTCCAAGCCGAGACGATAGCGTCCCAGCACAACGTGTCTTTGAGAACGCTGCGAAGGTGCAGCGGAGACCCGCCGCCGAGATAGATGAACCGGGCCTGGGAGATTATCGCCGCATTTTGGGCGTCTTGGGCATCGGAATGGGCAAGAACCATCAACGGGATAACCTTGACCGAGAGCTTGGCAAAGTAGTCACTCGCCCAGCTGATTGCGCGGTCGGGATATTCATAGGCGGCCGCGGTGGGCAGCACCAGGACCTCCGACGTGCCACTCGCGTCAAGAAGTCGCTTGTCGAAGGTTGCACCTTCGCGCCATTCCCCTCCTCCAACCAGCGCGAGCGCACCATGTCCGTCGGGCATATTTACTCCTAGCCACCTTTGGATCGATATCGATAACGGCGATTGCGCGCCAGCGCCTTGCGATCCCCACCTCAAACATTACTTGGATCGAGCCGGGTCGCCCCAACGGGCCGCACGGCTTGGTTGCTGACCACGCGAAAAGACGGTGCCAAAAGGCGAACCTTTAGGGCTCCTGTACCTCGATTGCACAAGGAACCTTGTTGCGCCCGGGGTTAAGCGCTACATTGAGGAAATGGATATTCGTCGTGTTGGAGTGTTGGGCTCGGGCATCATGGGTTCGGGCATCGCCGAGTGTGTCGCGGAAGCTGGCTTTGACGTCACCTTGAGGTCACGCAAACAAGAGACCGCCGACCAAATGCGCGTCAACGTCGAGAAGTCCCTATTGCGAAAGATCGAGAAGGGCCGAATCACCGAGGACGGCGCTAGGGCGATAATGGGCCGCGTCACGGTGACAACCGACATCGAGTCGCTGCGGGGCTGCGATGTGGTCATCGAATCGGTGATCGAAGACCTCGGAATCAAGCAACACCTTGTCCGCGAACTTTCGACGATCGTCAGCCCGAACGCGATCATGGCAACCAACACCTCGACCCTGCCGGTCGTGGCAATCGCCGCAGGCGCAACTCATCCCGAGCGGGTCTGCGGGATCCACTTTTTTAATCCTGCCACGGTTATGACGCTGGTAGAAGTAGTTCGCCCGGTAACCGCCTCCGACGAAACGATAGAGACCGCGGTCGCCTTCGCCACCGCATGCAACAAAGAGGTCGTCACGGTCAAAGATCGTGCCGGGTTCATCGTCAACGCGCTATTGTTCCCCTACTTGAACAACGCCATCAAGCTCTTCGAGTGTGGCATGGGCACCATCGAAGAGATCGACATGTCGATGCGTGGCGGGTGCGGATTTCCCATGGGTCCATTTGCGCTCTTGGACATGGTTGGCCTGGACACTTCTTTGGCAATTCTCAACGCTCTTCATGAGGAATACGGCGATGCGAACTACGCTCCGGCACCGCTGCTAAAGAGAATGGTATCGGCGGGATATCTTGGACGAAAGTCCAAACGGGGCTTCTTCGACTACCATTAGCAATCCAATCCGACCCCGGCTTTGGCTCGGATTAAGACGTCAGAACCCAAGCGCGCAAAGGTTCATAGTAGTTTCCTGCCGGTCGCGGCCTGGCCAGACCACTTATCATGATTACGACTCCCAAATATCACGAGGTGCAGATGCAAGAAGAAGA
>JAJYGZ010000201.1 GCA_021790495.1 Actinomycetes bacterium | reverse complement strand
GGGGGCAGTTTCCTCATCACAGCGGGAAGCACCTATTGCGCAGCCAGGAACCCAAGCGCCCGATCCGCATGGGCGGACATGCTGAATTCGGAAGCGATCTCTTTGAGAAGCCTGGCGTCTTGGCCGATCACAAAGGTATGGCGCTTGACTCCAGTCACAGCGAACTTTCTCTTCACCTCGAATATCCCAGCGACTTTGCCGTCGGGATCCGACAGGAGGGGAAAGTCGAAGTGATACTTCTCGGAAAATTTATGCTGCTTTTCTACATCGTCCCGGCTGATACCCAATCTCTGGGCACCCACATCCGTAAAAGCAGCGCCCAGATCGCGAAAGTGACAGCTCTCCGCCGTGCATCCCCTGGTCATGGCCGCGGGATAGAAGAACAGAACCACCGGGCCCTTGACGAGAAACTCGCTCAGGCGCCGCGGCTGCCCGAACTGGTCGCAGAGCTCAAAATCTTCGATCAAACTTCCCAGTTGCAATGGCCCCCCTTAAGCTGCGTCCAGCTTGTGCAACAGATTGAAGCCCAAGGGTCATTTCAATCTAAGAAAAAAACCTGCAGCCGAGACCGCCTGTCGCTCAGGCGACCGACGAAGAAACCGCAAAGCTTTCCCACATCTGGGCGTAAACACCGCGCGCCAAAATCAATTCGTCGTGCGAGCCAACTTCTACCGCCTTGCCTCGTGCAACGACCACAATTCGGTCCGCCATCGCGGCGCTCGGCAGTCGATGGGCAACTAACACTGAGGTCCGCCCATCGGTAACGACCCGCATCGCCTCAGAAACCTTTCGCTCGGTGGCAAGATCGAGATTCGCGGTCGCCTCATCCAAAAGTAAAATCGCCGGCGAGGCGGCATACGCCCTGGCAAGTGCGATGAGTTGTTTCTGGCCGAGCGAGAGAGCACGGCCCCTTTCGCTCACCTGGTATTCGTAGGTGCCGTCTAATTTCGAAATGAACTCATCAGCGCCTACGGCCATCGCGGCAGCCTCGATATCGGCCATGGAGACACCGTCGGCAGCAAAAGCGATATTTTCAGCGATAGTACCAGAAAACAAAAACGGCTCCTGTGGCACAAAACCAATGTGTCGGCGCAAGCTGGAAAGTTCGAGATCTCGCAAGTCCCAGCCATCAAGGGTCACTACACCTTGGGTAGGATCGTAAAACCTCGCAATCATCTTGACGACCGTCGACTTGCCAGCGCCGGTAGCTCCGACCAGTGCAACGGACTCCCCGGGGGCGATATCGAGATCAAAACCATCAAGGGCAGGCAAGGAGTCGCTCGCATAGCTGAAGCTAACACCTCGAAACTCAATGTGTCCGCTGATCTTTTCAACGCGCCGGGGCTGCGCTGCCGCCGGAGTATTTGGCGCAATGCGCATCAACCTCCCCACTTGCACGATTGCCACCTGAGCCTGCTGCCACTGATCAAAAGTTTGCGAGAGCTGCTGGATCGGGGAGAAGAGCTGGTCAATATAGAGAGTGAACGCGATTGCCGCACCAACTGTCAACTGGTTGCTGGTCACCAAGCCGGTTCCGAACCCGAGCACCGACGCAGAGGCAAGATCTGAAAGAAAAAGGACAAAGGGAAAATAGATCGCGACAAGCCTTTGCGCTTTTACGCGCGAATCGCGGTAGCCCTTCGACACCTCTTCAAATTCAGACGAATTCCGATCTTCGCGCCGAAAGGCTTGGGTTACCCTCACGCCTGAGAGTCCTTCGGCAAGATTGGCGTTCACCGCCGCAATCCTCTCTCGGGCTACCTTGTAGGCGCGTTGGGAGCTCCGCTGAAACCAATAGGTTGCGATCCCTAACGGCACCAAAACGTAGAGGGCGGCCACAGCGAGCTTGACATTAATAACTATCATCACCACCGCGACGCCAAAAAAGCTGAGAACATTGACCACCGCATTGGTAAGACCCGTCTGAAGCAAATTCGAAAGTGCGTCGACGTCGGTAGTCATCCGAGTCATGATACGGCCCGACATTTCGGACTCGTAATAGTCCAGTCCCAGGCTCTGCAGATGAGAAAAAATTCTCAACCGCAGAGCATAAAGGACCCGCTCCGAGGTAATACCGGTAACTCGCGACTGGGCGAACATCACAATCCAGTCGAGCAAGGTGACGGCGAAATAGCCTAGCGCTGCAAGCTCTACGGCGAAAAATGACTTAGCGACAACGCCACTGTCAATTCCCGATCTAATCAGCGCTGGTCCAGCGAGGCCCGCCACGGTGTCGGCGCCAAGCAGAACCAGACCAGCGATTAGCCCCTTCTTGAATGGCGCAATAAAACGCCAAAAAGAAAAACCATTGGCGGAGGCGGTAACTGCTGCTTCGTCGACATCCGGCGTCCGATCCTCGCGCGGAAGTCTTTCCAGGGCACGAAGCAGGTCATCGGTCGCAGTTAGAGGGGAACCGCCGATTCCGCCCATATTTCCGGACCCGCGCGTGACATTTCTTATGCGAGCGACGCTCATCGGCCGGACCGCCGCCGCAGAAGGCTCTGGAGTCAGCTGGGGAGCAACCGCCGACTCCGGCTCTTCAAACAGGACGTCTCCTGTCGTTGAAACCAGTCTCTGATAGATCTTATTGGTCTGGATCAACTCCTCGTGGCTTCCTGTTGCCACCGCTTTCCCTCCATCGATCACCACAATCCTGCTGGCAATCGAAAGGGTCGAGCGCCGATGGGCAATTAATATCACCGTCCGATCGCGTGCGAAGCGCCGCAACGACTCGTTGATGGCTGACTCGGTGAGAGAATCCACTGCCGAAGTCGCGTCATCGAGTATGAGGATTTCCGGATCGGTGATAAGTGCCCTCGCTAGGGCTATACGTTGCCGCTGGCCGCCCGACAGCGTAATTCCCGACTCGCCAACCACAGTCTCAAAGCCCCGGGGAAGAGTTTCGATGAACTCCAGAGCCCCTGCCTGGGTCGCCGCTTCGATAATTTGGGACCGCGTCGCGCCTTCAAAACCGTACGAGATGTTTCCCGCAATCGACTCCGAGAAGAGAAAACTCTCCTCGAACACGACGCCGATTCGACGTCGCAACGCCTCGAGCTTGACATCGCGGACATCGACACCTCCGATAGCGATTCTTCCCGAAGTAACGTCGTAAAAGCGCGGCAGCAACAGGGCCAGGGTTGACTTCCCCGACCCGCTCAACCCGATTATCGCGGTGGTTGTACCAGGTTCAAAGTCCACATCAAGGCCGTTGAGCACGTTGTGCCCGCGCTGGTAACTAAAGGTGACGTCTTCAAAGCTGATGATACCGGGCTCAACATCGTCGAGGCCGTCAACGGGGTCCCGAACCAGCGGGTTCGCATCCAACAGCTCAAAGATCCGTTCCGCGCCAGCCCGGGCCTGCTGGGAGAAGGCTATCAGGACCGAAAGCTGGCGAATTGGCGCTTGAATTTGCACCATATATGAAAAAAAGACCAAAAAGGTACCTATGGTCAAATGACCCTTAATTGCTAGGTACCCGCCGATAAGAAGAATAAACCCCTGCACAACGCCTGGTACCGCGCTTAGAGTCGACTGCAAAGCCGACTGCACCTTAATCAGGCGAACCCTTGATTGAAAAAGACTTAGCGCACCTCTGGTTAGTTTTGCGACCTCGGCTTGCTCGCGCCCAAACCCCTTGACAACGCGAACACCGGTAACCGCCTCCTCGACGATCGTCGCAACTTCGCCCTCCTTTTGCTGGGCGTCATAGCTGGAGGGGAAGACCCGAGATCGCATGCCTACTGCCACCACGGCAAGGGCGGGAATGGCGACGGTCTCAACGATCGCCAACGGTGGGGAGATTACATACATAACCACCAAAGAGACCAGGGCCATGACCAAGTTTCCGATCATCAGCGGAAGGAACGACAGCAGCCCTTGCACCAGTCCGACATCAGAATTGGCGCGCGAGACGAGTTGACCGGTCTGAAGTTCGTCGTGGCGGGCAAAATCCAGCCGCTGCAAATGCTCGAAGATACGGTTACGCAAGTCGTGCTGCACGTCAAAGGCAAGGCGGCCGCCAAAGTAACGGCGCAAAAAAGAAAAGCCAAAGCTCCCTAGGGCCAAGGCGATGATGAGGGCCACATACGGCACGGCAGATCCGCGGCGCGCCACCATCACCTGGTCGATTATTTGGCGCTCGATCAAGGGCACAATTACCGTGACGAGCATCCCCACGATCGAAGTTCCAAGGGCGAGCACAAGTGAGCGCCGCTGGGAAAGAACTAGGCGTCCGATCCGCGCGAGCCACGAAGTTCGAGCGGTTCGCGAATTGCCAAGGCTCAACTGAACCCCTCGAAGTCGCGCGGCACGCCGTGCGCCGCTCCAATCGAGGCGTCGACGATACCGCGATTTAGGTTCGCGTGCTCCACCCGGGCGACTGGATCAGTGTTGGCCCCGCCAGCCCAATGGCCAAACCGGAAGCGCTGAAGTACTTGCACTTCAAAACTCACGGAGAAACTGGAGCGGGCCAGCAAAAAACATCCCGGAGCGGCCGAGGGCGAGACGGCCTTGGGCGACGACAGTCTGTCTCTCGTACTGCGAGGCATCGCACTTCTCCGTTCTCGAGCCAGATAGCGGAACTCCCCATGGGGGAAGAACTATCTTTTTTTATTTAACTTCGCGGCCGAAATCAAATTCCTGCTCGTGTCCGAATCGAACGAAACAGGCGATTTCCCGCCGATCTGGCGTAGAGCTCTGAAGCGTAGTCGAGTTCAGCGACTTCTTGTTCCGAGAGGCGGATCTCCGCCGCGGCGACGTTGGCTTCGAGCTGGGCGACACTCGACGCACCTGGAATAGCCACGACGTTGGGGTGCGATATCACCCATGCCAAGGCTGCCTGAGCAGGCGAGGCCTGATGCGAGGCGGCCACCCTCTCCAAAGTGAAAAGTAGCGGCTGCATCCTCTCGAGCGCATCTGGCGAAAAATGCCGGTTGAACCTGCGAATGCCGCCTGGCCGGTTTCCACGGTCGTATTTGCCAGCCAGCACGCCCTGCTCCAAGGGAGAGTGCGCAATGATTACCCGATTTTTTGCCAGCGCGAATGGGAGATGCTCCATTTCCGGCCCGCGTGACAGGAGAGAATAACGCACTTGGTTGGACTCGATCCTCAGGCCGGAAATCGCCTCGAGGCGGTCCCAATCGGGGACCCCGAAGTTCGAAACCCCGAAGGCACACACCATGCCGGAATCCCTCAAAGCAACCAGCGAATCCGCGAGTGAATCCAGGCTGGCGAAGGGATTGGGAAAGTGCATCTGATATAGGTCGATAACTTCTGCCCGAAGCCGCGTCAGGCTTTTTTGACAACGCCTTCGAAGATAACTTCGGGAATAGCTGAGAGGCAAGATCTTCGTGGCGAGAAACGCCTGTTGCGGAGCGCAAGATAAGGCCGATCCAATCAGCTTCTCCGACGCGCCAAAGCCATAAAGCTCCGCCGTGTCGATTAGGTTTACGCCAAGTTCGATCGCCCGTTCGAGGATCCGCCGGGACGCCTCAGTCAAATCGGCCTTGCCATCGCCAAAGGTTCGGGACCCGAACGCCCGAGTACCAAGGCCTATTATCGAAACGCGCGAATCGCCAAGATCAACATATCGCACGTAACCATGTTATTGCCATTCTGCAAAGCCACTCCAAGGAAGGCTGCGGCGCAACCCTTTGGCACTTTGGCCGCCCAAGCCGAGAAGATCTCGCATCCATGGGAAGCTATTTTGGCGGCATTCGAAGGGCGCCGTCAAGACGGATCACCTCGCCGTTCAAATAGCCGTTTCGCACTATCTCCATCACCATCGAAGCAAAGTCTTCGGGCACTCCGAGACGGTGCGGAAATGGAATTCCCGCGGCAAGAATCTTGCGAATTTCTTCAGGGAGTTGGCCCAGCAACGGGGTGTCCATGATGCCAGGGGCAATGGTGACAACACGTATTCCCACCGCAGCGAGATCGCGCGCCGCGGGAAGCGTCATCCCAACGATACCGCCCTTCGAGGCCGAGTAGGCGATTTGCCCAATCTGGCCGTCATAAGCAGCGATGGAGGCGGTGTTGACGATCAGTCCGCGCTCTCCGTACTCAAGTTGATCGGATCTAGCGATCGCTTGAGCTCCAAGGCGAAGGACGTTGAAGGTGCCGATCAAATTCACTCGGATTACCCGCTCGAATGACTCAAGAGGGTGCGGCGTGCCATCCTTGGATAAGGTGCGCTCGCCTATTCCGATTCCCGCGCAGTTGACTGCGAGGCGAAGCGGAGCCTTCGAAGCGGCCAGATCCACGGCCGCCTCTACCTCCGTGGAGTCGGCCACATCGGCGGCAAAATAGTCGGCGCGTTCGCCAAGCGAAGCTGCAAAAGTCTTGGCCCGTTCGCCATCCCGGTCCAAGATAAGACAGAATCCGCCAGCGTCGACAATCATCTTGGCAGTGGCGGCTCCGAGTCCCGAAGCCCCTCCGGTAACAACTGCTGAAGCGCCATTAATATCCATATGCTCGAATTTAGGCCGTTGAACCCGAGCGTGAGGGCGATAACGGAGAAATACCCGCCGATACAGAGATTCGCCCCTTCTGGGTTCGCCGGCCTACCCGTCGCGGGCGATTCGGCGCGCCGCTGCGTTCGCCAGGGAGTCCGCCGCCTCGTTGTAGCGATCTCCGGAGTGCCCCTTCACCTTGACAAAGCCAAGCTCCTTGCGGGTCTTGAAAATATCGATCACCGGCATCCACAGGTCGAGATTCGCCACCGCAGAGCCGCTCGAGGTTCGCCAGCCCTTTCGCTCCCATCCCATCCACCACTTGTTCTGATAACAGTTGACCACATAGGCGGAATCCGAATAGATCGTAAGGTCGCCACCGAGATCGGATAGCGCCCGATACACGGCAAAGAGTTCCATGCGCTGGTTCGTGGTGTGCACTTCTGCGCCCGATGCGCTCCGGCCATCTGGCACCACATAAGCCCATCCTCCGGGCCCAGGATTTCCCAGGCACGCTCCGTCTGTGTAGACGTCCATTTACGATCTCATTCCTGTCTCAAAGTTCGTT
>JAJYGZ010000317.1 GCA_021790495.1 Actinomycetes bacterium | reverse complement strand
CCGCGATCGGTACCAACTATGGTTCAAGGTTCTCCCCCAGCTTTGTCGGAACCGTCCCCCGGGCTCGCTCAGCGCCCAAGAATGCCATCTCGATCCGGTGATGCACGCGATCCCAGCGCGACGTCCCCAAAGCGAAGGCGGCGCGCTCAGCGGCTAGCTGCATATCCCTTTCTTTTGCCACCTCTTGCTGGGCTTGCGCTTGCGTTCCCTCGCCACCTGGCGGGGTCTCTCCGGGAAGCACCCAGATGTCCTCCCGGTCGGTGCGGCGACACAGCCCTACGGAATCGTTGCGCAAGAACGAGACCGAGCGCCGGAGAACTACCGGGTTTGCCTCTTCAACCGTGGCCATCCGAGCCTCTCTCGTGTTTGAGTATTGCGTAACTCTCTACCGCCGGATTCAGTAACGCTTGACCAGTCCACCAAAGTATCACAGCCGCAGATTCGAGTCGGCTGCAATACTTTATCGATCGCGGTAACGCGCCGTGATCGCCCTGCTCGTTTGGAGAGCAACCGGCCCCCATTTGGCCGGCTCTCGGTTCTTGTGCAAAATCGTCGCTGGCATCTGAGGAGCTTGACCCATCGTGTCCCGGTGGGACGGGGCGGCGGGAGCGAGGCCCAGACGTTGTTATCGGCCCGGCGGCAGCGCTGAGGGATTTATCGACAATCGCGCGAGAGCCTCGAGCCAAACACGACCGCAGCGATATGCCCTAGGCCGCTCTACGCCAGGCCGTGGAGTGGGCCCGCGCCGATGGCCAATCTTTGCCCGTAGAGCGCTTGTCCAATTCGCTGAGTCAATCTCAAACAGGATGCGGCCGATGTCCAAGGATGAACCGCAGCTAACTCGGCGCGAACTTATCCCGCCGTCAATTGGCAAATTCGTCGTCGCATTTCTCCCATGACTCGCCACGGGGTTGGCCGATTCCTAATCGGATTTCTCAGTTCGGGAGCGGCCGACCGACCGTACGCCACTGCCACGTCACTCTCAGCAACCGGGGCCAAATCAGTCGAGCATTGCCACTGGTGCGTCCTTGCTGATTTCCATATTGCGATTCGCGACATAGTAGACATCAAAAAGGCGCAATATATTACTGGAAACCGCGGCCACCTACCGGATCAAACACAATCCGCGACGCCGCGCACCCAAGTCACTCGTCGCCGAGGGTGAAGTCGCCCGGCGGCGGGCTGCCAGGCGCCGGAGAGGCGCCGCCCCCAGAGGTGTTCGTAGTGTCGATCGAACCCTGTTCGGCCGCGAATGCATCGAGAGCGGCCATGGCCGACGACACTGCTTCGGGCGCGCCGTCCTGTCGTTCTTGGGCGTAATAAGCTGAGCCGAGCGAGCGCAGCAGCGCATCGGATTGGCGCTTGGCCTGTACCTGGTCGAGACGCGCTTGGCCTTGGACCATTCCGTGCTGGGCCTTGGCCATCGCTTGTTCGGCCTGAGCCTTAGCCTTGTCGAGAAATCCCACCTCTGACCTCCTCTGTTCGTCTAATCGTTATGGTTGGCTCCTCCACCCTGTCGACACCACCGCTATCGCTCGAGTGAAGCCCATTCGCCAGCGAAGGCATTGTCGGCCTGGTCGCGGTGATCCGGACCCAAGCGGCACGCGGTTGCTCAAATCAAGCCCCCCAATGGACCCCGCTTCTCCTCGCCGGATCCCGGAAGATAGGGATGAAGAGATCGGGCCAATGCCTCAAGGGTAACAGACTGGATCAGTACCCGCCCGTCGCCTTCGAGAGTTGCAAGGTTGATGCCCTCTGCACCGAAGGCCGCGGTCATCAGCGTTTGCGCGCTTAGGCCGCCGACCCGTTCGACGCCGTATTTGAGGCTGTCTTCAAAGGCCACCACGCAGCCGGTGTGCACTTGAATCTTTCCCCCGTACTTGGCCGGGTTGATCTCCGTCAGGCTCCCGGCGGCCGCTATAAAAAGCGTACCCGCGCCGGTGAAATGCTCAAGAATAAATCCGTCGCCACCGCGCAGCCCGGCACGCATCCCGGTGAAGGCGATATCGAAGTCGATGCTCGACTCGGCAGCGACAAACGTGGCTTTTTCGGTGAGCCAGCCGCGGGTGCCATCGAGCTCGATCGCACTCAACTCGCCCGGAACGACGCCGGCGAAGGCAACCAGGCCGCTTCCGCCCGAGGGCGCGAAATACTGAAACGCCAAGCTCTCGCCGGCCAGCGCCCGTTTGGTGACGTCCATGGCTTTTTGCAGCAGCCCTCCCGCGGCGGCCGGAGCGCCCGCTTGGTTGCCGACCGGGCGCGTCAAGCGCGTTTCGATGCCGACATTTATGGTCTTCCAGAGGAACTTTCCGGGCTCGGCAAAGATTGTCTGGCCTTGCTCCAGCTGACAGATCACCGTCTGCACGGTGGTGCCGGAGAGCTTGTACTTGATCATAAGAACCTCCTTGGTCGCCCGTTGCTCACCGCATACCGCGCGCCTGCCCCCGCCATCGGTTGGCGCTCCCGCTGGCTCGTCTTCATTTCGCAATTCGCCATTTGCCCGGCGGGGTAGGCGCGGGGGAATACTCTCGCAATTGCGATATCAGCTGAATGCCACGGGCAAAGGCGATCAGTGCCGCAATCATAGGCCTCGTTTGCGGGTGGCGCAATGAGAAACTGCCGGGGGATCTGATCCATATCGTTGAGGCTAAGTAAAGACCAAGATCGCTACATCGGGCATTCGCCCTATTTTTAAGACCTTGGGGTTCACCAAAGTTGGCGTAAGAAACCGGTAATTCTCGCCGATGAGGCATTGCCCTGGCAAATCGCGCGCTACGTTTGCAGCATATGGAGACGATCGGCATTCGAGAGCTACAACGGCATGCGTCCGCAGCGCTTCGTCGAGTGGCGCGCGGCGAAACGATCGGCGTGACCGACCGAGGACGTTTAGTGGCGATCCTTAGTTCCCCTTCGAATGCTTCGGGTTGCGCCGCATTGGTTGCATCGGGGCGCGTTCAACTTGCTCGTCGTGGGGCCGCTGAACTGCCTGAAGCAGTTTCCACGACCGCAAAGACAGCTGATGTGCTCGACGAATTGCGCGGTGATCGCTAGCGTCAACGGTCTGGTATCTGGATACTTCAGCGTTTCTCAAGTTGATCACGGATGAAGGTGAGTCAAAACCTATGCGGTCATGGTATGGGTCTCACAATTCGATATGGTCATCCCAATTGCTCCGTACCGAAGCGCTAAGAGCCGGGGCGCGGCTCGGGATTGGCAGCGATATCATCGAAGACGCGCTTGAGACCGTTTCGTTAGTGCTTCCAAGCCCCAGCACATTCTCAGCAGCTGGTCGACTATTGCCAATGGCACTTCGATCATTCGACGCGTTGCACCTGGCAACTGCGGTTGAGATAGGCGCCGACCTCCAAGGAATGGTCGCCTACGACGAGCGACTGATCGAGGCGACCCGCGCTAGGGGGATCGCGGTCTACTCGCCGCGCTAGCGCAATTCGAGTCACCCCGGTCTATCCGATCAGCTCCTTGCGCCCGAGGTGATAGAAGAGTGATGCTACGCGCACCGGGCGGGTTCCCAGTCTTCATCGCCCGATGACAGCCATGGCCGCTAGCTTTGGACGCATCAGATAATTGCTTCAAATCCAGCCATGTGAGCGCCAAGAGCGCCTACTACTTTGGTCTTCGATGCGCGCAGGCAACTTTGGCAGAGATGGCGCTATAGCGAGAACCCGCAAATTGATCGCCGACTTCACCATGACATGAAAGGTAGGTCGACATGGATTCCCTCGTGACGGGTCTTGCTCGCAGTGCCAATTCATTCGACCAACTATGATATATATCAACAGTATCTATCAGGGCGCGAGGAGACTTATGAATACGGCTAAAGTGTTCCAAACTGGCCGCAGCCAGGCGATTCGATTGCCAAAGGAGTTTCGCTTCACAGGCACAGAAGTGGTGATCCGCCATTTTGGCAACGGTGTACTTCTGTTGCCGATGGACAGGCCTTGGGATATCCTCGAAGCTGCCCTGGATGAATTTGAACCGGAATTCAACCTAAAGAGAGAGCAACCGGTCGCTGAAGTGCGCTCGGAGATCCAAGGGGGATGATTTATCTCCTTGACACCAATATCTGTATCTACATCATTAACTCCAGACCGCCGCAAGTATTGGCGAGGTTCAGGCGGGAGGAAATAGGTGCCATCGCCATATCCAGCGTAAGTGCCGCTGAATTAGCTTATGGGGTAATCAAAAGTGGGTCGGAGCGGAACCAACGAGCACTCGAGATGTTCCTTTCCCCGCTCGAAATCCTGCCCTTCGACGAGAACGCGATCTGGAAGTATGGTCTTGTGCGCGCGGGACTAGAACAGATTGGACAACCTATCGGATCCCTAGACACCATGATCGCGGCACACGCGTTAGCAGCCGATGCCACTCTGGTTACCAACAACACCAGTGAGTTTGCTCGAGTCCCCGGGCTAAGGCTCGAAAATTGGACCTGAGGGGAATTGCATGACGAATTCGGCCCGTATTGCGTGATTGATCTCGCAGCAATTCCAGGTTGGGATGAGAAGTTGTCGCGGTCCGACGCACCAACGCGTGTACGATGCGGCCCCGAGTTGATGGATTAGACCGGACGATGCCAGTCAGAAGCCAAGGTCAAATCCACCGAGACTGCGCCCGACATCCCTGCTGCGTCAAGACCGACCGGTCTCCTCAGCACGCCAGCGGATGAACGCTGAAGCCAACTGCGGGCCAAAGATGGCTCTAAAAATTTATACTGATTCGAGTTCCACATGAACCTGGTGACCGGTAGCTGTAGCAATGTTTACCAACGCGTCGAGGGAGAAACGCGATACTCGTCCACGTAGAAGGTCGTTCATGCGTGGCTGAGTAATCCCGCAGTGCTTGGCAGCTTCTGCTTGGGTCCAACCGCTCTCCTTCACGATCGCCGCAATCTTTTGCATAAGTTCCGCTCGTGCTCGTAGGTTCGCTGCCTGTTCGGGCGTATCCGAAATCGCATCCCACACGCTCTGGTAATTATCTAGCTCGCTCATTTTTATCTCCCATCAGTTCCATCAGTTCGTTGAACCGTCTCTTGGCCACATCGATGTCTCGCTTGGACGTGGCTTGTGTCTTTTTTGCAAAAACGTGAAGGACTACCACGCTGTTGGCAAGGCGAGCCGTGTAAATGATCCGATATGCTCCGGTGTCATCTCTCACTCTGATCTCTTCGACACCGTTTCCAACCGAAGGCATCGGCTTGAAATCATCGGGCTGTTCGCCATGCTGTACTTTGTCTATTTGATAGCCAGCATCCATCCGAACGTCTTCTGGAAAGTCTCGTAGACGTTTCAGCGAGTCGCCGAGAAATTGTACTGGCTTCACGTTTCAAGTATATCGGTACGGATATATTTTTGCGGCAGGTTCGATGGTCTCGAATTAGTCCTCTATCTCGTCTGCGTCGATAGATCTTTTCACTGCATAGGTGCCTGACATGCCGAAGTACCTATCAAATCTGATCTCAGCATTCATAGATTCGGATAGCCCGAGGCATGAGCCGCACACGCTACTCGTTCGTTAGCCGGCTGGCGGACCGATGCGTCGTAGGGCCGCGACCGGTCAAATCAGCATGCTGAGGGATCTCGGGATCTTTCTAAACCCATGTTGGAACCGATACGCTGTAACAAATGATGGGGGCGTAGACCATGCCGGAGCGCCTATCGCAGATTAGACGATGCTTGTTTTGCGGCATTGGCGCGAGCGGCATAAGTGCTCCGTCACGAACTTGGAAGTTGCTTCTCGCTAAGGCCACATAAAGGTGCCGTAGCCGAGAAGTTTTACCGGTTGAGAGGTGCGATACAATCGACGAAGCAGGCGAGATCCATCGACAAATTGCGGACCTAAAGTTGCGACTGGCCGCCCTTGACCGGCAACGGTCCGAAATAGCCGCGCAGCTTATCGGGTTGGAGCTTGAACTGGAAGAACGGCTAGCCAGCCAGCCCCATTTAAGTGCTGACCATGTTTCGATGGCGTCCCCCTCATCCGAGAAGATATCGCTTTTTAGGAACCTGTTTCGCGGACGAGAAGACGTGTTCCCGCGTCGATGGCAAAACGTTAAAACTGGGAAGGCAGGTTATGCACCCGCATGTAAGAACGAGTGGGTGCCAGGAATTTGCTCTAAACCACAAGTCAAGTGCGGGGAGTGTTCAAACCAAGCATTTACTCCGGTAAGCGACGACGTAGTTCGTTCTCATCTCGCCGACATAGGACCGTCTAACCGGAAAGACTTTACCCTCGGCGTCTATCCCTTGCTAAGGGACGAGACGTGCTGGTTCATCGCGGCCGACTTCGACAAGGCGTCTTGGAAGCTCGATGTCGGGGCATTTCGCGATACCGCGCGGGCAAAAGGCGTTTCCGTGGCAATTGAGCGATCGCGTTCGGGAAATGGCGCTCACGCATGGATCTTCTTTTCCGAGCCAGTGCGGGCATCAGACGCACGGCGTCTCGGATCACTTCTCCTTACCGCGACCATGGATAGCTATCCCGAAATCGGCTTTGACTCCTATGATCGCTTCTTCCCGAGTCAAGACACCATGCCTATGGGCGGCTTTGGCAATCTGATCGCGTTGCCGCTCCAAAAACGTCCGCGGACTGACGGCAACAGTGTCTTTGTCGACGATGATTTTTGTCCTTATGGTGACCAGTGGAAGTACCTCTCCTCGGTCAAACGCCTATCGCGGAGCGAGGTGATGTCAGTGCTGGGAGAGGCGGTTGCCGAAGGAGAGGTTCTCGGGGTCGGGCTTCCGCTATCAAATGAGGACGAGGAACCCTGGGCGGCACCGCCGTCTCGCCATATCAAGGCACCGCCAATTCCAGAGGGTCTTCCCAAGAGCCTGGCGGTCGTTCTTGGTAATCAAATATTTATTGACCGCACAGAGCTCCCAGCGGTATTTGTTAGTCGCATAGCGCGGCTGGCGGCATTTCAAAATCCCGAGTTTTACGCGGCCCAAGCTATGCGCATGCCAACATTCGGGAAGCCACGGATCATCTCGTGTGCCGAGCTGTTTTCCAAACACGTCGCACTTCCCCGTGGGTGCATAGAT
>JAJYGZ010000314.1 GCA_021790495.1 Actinomycetes bacterium | reverse complement strand
AAGCGTGGAAACAAGCTGATCGGTGATGGTGAGGCGATCCTCGAAGGTCGGCAAACTCACTCCTTGACATCGGCATCAGAGGTTGAACAGGACAAAGACAAGATCTCTCGGAAATACAGCCTAAGTGTTGACAGGTAGCATGCTACTGTGCCAAGCTCTTTGAGAAAGATTCCTGAGGGAAGGAATCGTCGCGAGGGGGAGCGTGAATGGCACCGATTAAATTGCACGTACTCGACTGCGGCTCGATGAGCTGCGACCTTACTTGGCTACTACTCAAGGCCGGTAGGACGATACGCCCACGAGCAGATAAGACTCAGCCGGTGGAGTGGTACTCCTGCACCTCCCATGTGGTAGTGGTGGAGACTCCCGAAGGAAGGCTGCTTTGGGACACGAGCTGCCCCAGAGATTGGGAAACACGTTGGGCTCCAACCGGCCTCCAGGAGTTCTTTCCCTACGACCAGGTGAGCGAAGACGAATACTTCGATTCCCGGTTGGCCCAGATCGGACTCGGGGTCGGTGATATCGACTATGTCGTCGCATCGCATCTGCACTTCGACCACGCCGGCAACATGCAGCTCTTCAAGAACTCGAACGCCAGGCTGATCTGCAACGAAAAGGAAAAGGAATTCGCGTTCGGCTATGCAGGAGACTTCAACGGTGCGCACCTGAAGGCCGACTACGAGGGTCTCAACTTCGAGACGGTTTCGGGCGACACCGAGATTCTTCCCGGCATCACCCTCATCGAAGCCCCCGGGCACACTGCGGGGACGATGTCGATGCGTGTCGACCTTGCAGAATCGGGACCGATGATCTTCACCTCGGATGCGATCTATCTAGGCGACTCCTATGGGCCCCCCGCATCACCGGCTGCGATCGTCAATGACCTTGCAGCCTGGTACGCCTCGGTCGAAAAGCTCCGCGGTATCGCAGAAGCTTCGGGGGCGCAAATGATCTTTGGCCACGATGCCGTGCAACTGAGGTCGATGAAGCGTGCCCCAGAGGCCTTCTACCAGTAGTTTCACCGGAAAATTTAACTTATACGGAGTCAACATGCCTACTAATCCAGAAACCGTCTTTACCTACGGGGCACCATTGCTCAAGTTCGGGGCAGGATCGTCAGACGAGATCGGATTCGACCTTTCCAATTACGGAGTTCACCGCGCGCTCGTCGTCACGGACAGGGATATCGCTGCTACCGGCTCACCCCAGCGCATCGCGGATCAGATGGGTGCTTTTGGAATCAGCGCTCAGGTCTACGACGAGGTGCACGTCGAGCCAACCGATAAGAGTCTCTCCGAGGCCATTGAATTCGCGCGCGCCAGCGGCCCTTGGGACGCCATCGTCGCGGTCGGCGGCGGATCGAGCATCGATACCGCCAAGGCTATCAACCTGATGATAACCAATCCCGGCGAGCTGATGGACTACATCAACGCCCCAGTTGGAGGTGGCAAAGCGCCTACGGTAGCCCTCCTCCCCTTCATCGCGGTACCCACGACCACGGGAACAGGGTCGGAGAGCACCACGGTTTGCGTCCTTGATGTCCTCTCCCTCAAGGTGAAGACCGGGATCAGTCATGCGCGACTCCGGCCCATCCTGGCGGTGGTCGACCCTCTGCTCACCATTAGCCAGCCAGCCGGAGTCACAGCCGCTTCTGGGATGGATATTCTCTGTCATGCGCTGGAGAGTTACACCGCCAAGCCTTATACCTCCTTCGAACACAAGCAAGCGAATCAGCGCGTTCCATACTGCGGTTCCAATCCGGTCGCAGACATGTGGTCGATGAAGGCCTTAGAACTCCTATCGCGCTCATTCCGCAAGGCATACCGCGATGGAGACGACGTCGATGCGCGCCTTGATATGGCTATGGCGGCGACGTTCGCCGGAATGGGCTTCGGAAATGCCGGAGTGCATATTCCCCATGCCAACGCCTATCCCATAGCCGGCCGGGTGAAAGACTTCCATCCCGAGGGATATCCAAGTCACGAGCCAATGGTTCCCCATGGCATGTCGGTATCGCTTACCGCCCCGGAGGCCTTCCGCTTTACCTTTTCCGCCTCTCCCGAGCGACATCTCCACGTTGCGGAGATGCTCGCGCCGACGATGGAGCGACCCGATGATCCCGCCGATACGCTTCCGCTCGCATTGGTTCAGCTCATGAAAGATATCCGCATTCCCAACGGGATAAGTGGCGTCGGCTACGACAAGGACGACATTGCCGACCTCGTGGAAGGGACGATGAAGCAGCAGCGCCTGCTCGCCACCGCACCGCTTCCCGTTTCCGAGGGCGACATCGCCACTATCTTCGAGCGTTCGCTCGTACTCTGGTAGCTCGATTATGCCCACCTACGAGCTGAGCTGCGAAATGGGACATCGCGCCGAGGTATCGCAGTCCTTCTACGACGAGATCCCAGCGTGTCGGGTTTGCGGATCTTCGATGACCAAGTTGCCTACCGGCTTTGCGATACGTGGCCGGGCGAAGTTGCCACCACGCCCGGAGGCGATGCCCCAAACCTGGCGTGGAACCTACAACGGAAATCGGGAGTACCTGAGAGAGCTGAGACATACCGTCGACGCGCGGCAAAAGATCGAGGAGCGCCACCCCGAGTTGGCTGGGGATCGCAGGCCGATCCTTGCCCATGAAGGACGCTATGAATCCCAGCCACTTCGCGCCGGGGATACCCCTGCCTCGCGCATTGGCGACACCCACGCGCATGGTCACAGCCACGCACACGATCACCCGCACGACCACGGGTCGCATCAGACCCGAGCCACCGGGACGGGTTCGGATCACTCCGCACCGAATTGAGCATCTCGCCGCCAAAGTCGTCGAATAATACCCAACCGGGGCTCTCTCGAGTCAAAGATCTCGTAGCACTTCTTCGCCAAGAAGGGGTCGCCGAGGTCGACACTTCGACGCGGAGACGCGCTGAGTACTCTTCTGACGCGTCCAACTACCGCGTGGTTCCCACCGCAGTGGTTTTTCCGCGATCGGCCGATGAAGTAGAGGCCGCCCTAGCGGTCAGCCGAGCGACTGGCATACCCGTGACCGCGCGTGGCGGAGGCACTTCGGTAGCGGGCAACGCTGTCGGTGCCGGTATGGTGCTCGACCTAAGTCGCCATATGAATCGCCTCATCGCCTTTGACCACGAGAAGATGACAGCGCTGGTTCAGCCAGGGATGATCCTCGATGACTTGCAACGATCCCTGGGTCCCAGGGGAATGCGTTTTGGCCCCGACCCCTCAACGCACTCGCGTTGCACCATCGGTGGGATGATTGGG
Organism: Actinomycetes bacterium; assembly: GCA_021790495.1. Lineage (GTDB taxonomy): Bacteria > Actinomycetota > Acidimicrobiia > Acidimicrobiales > Acidimicrobiaceae > Acidithrix. The sequence goes on along the minus strand of JAJYGZ010000314.1, from coordinate 3,790 downwards.
AACAACTCTTGCGGCTCACACTCCGTCGCCTATGGCAAGACCGACGAGAACGTCGCAGCGTTGGAGGTGACCGACGGCGGAGGCCGTCGCATCACCGCGACCACGGGTCTCTCGGGGCTTCCCCATCTTGCGGACTTTGCCTTGCGGCACCGCGAGCTTATTGAGACCGAACTCGGCCGCTTTCCCCGTCAGGTTTCGGGCTATTCGCTCCACCACCTCCTGCGTAAAAACGGGGAAAATCTCGCCGCAGCTCTGGTTGGAAGCGAGGGGACCTGCGCGGTGACGACCGCCGTCACGCTGAAACTGGTAAAGCGGCCCCCGGTGACCGTATTAGCGGTACTCGGATACCCTGATATGGCCGCCGCCGCCGATGCAGCGGCAGGCATTGGGGCGCTGGGTCCTCAGACGGTGGAGGGAATCGACTCGCGCCTGGTCGAGGTGGTGCGGCGCCGGCGCGGCCGCTCACCCATCTCCTCCTTGCCTGCGGGTAAAGGTTGGCTCTTGGTTGAGACCGCCGGCGCGAGCGGCACCGAGGCGAGAGCGGCGGCACGAGCGGTCGTCGACGCGTCGGGGGCCTCGAGCTCGGTCATAATCGAAGATCCCGCCTGGGCGCGAGAGCTGTGGCGAATCCGAGACGACGGCGCCGGGCTCGCTGGCCGCACCGCAGATGGGCGCCCGGCCTGGCCGGGATGGGAGGACGCCGCGGTACCACCAGCGGTGCTGGGACCCTATCTCCGCGACTTCGAGCGTCTTATGGCCGAGCACCACTTGTCGGGATTGATCTATGGGCACTTTGGCGACGGATGCCTCCACGTCCGGCTCGACTTCGAGCTTGCCAAGCGCCGGGAAGAATTCCGGCGCTTTATCGGTGACGCCGCGCAATTGGTGGCGGGATACGGCGGCTCAATCTCGGGTGAGCATGGAGACGGCCGCGCCCGAAGCGAGTTGCTGCCAGTGATGTACTCGAACGAGATGATCTCTGCCTTCGCCGAGTTTAAATCGCTTCTTGACCCACAGAACCTGCTAAACCCCGGAGTCCTTGTCGCGCCAAAGCGGATCGACGAAGACTTGCGGCTACCCCAGGCTCGTCCAATGCCACGCAGCGGGGGTTTCCGTCTCACGACAGACGACGGTGACTTTACCGCAGCGGTGCACCGCTGCGTGGGAGTGGGAAAATGCCGGGCGGACAACGGCGCTGCGGGGGGCTTTATGTGCCCGTCGTTTCTGGCCACGCGCGACGAAAAGGACTCTACGCGAGCCAGGGCGCGCGTGCTCCAGGAGATGACCAACGGCTCGGTGGTAAAACAGGGTTGGCGCTCCCCCGAGGTGCGTGAAGTACTCGATCTCTGCCTCTCCTGCAAGGCATGCGCGAGCGACTGTCCCGCCGGGGTGGACATGGCCCGTTACAAGTCCGAGGTCCTCTACCGGGCCTATCGTCGCCGGGTTCGCCCCGCGAGTCACTACTCACTCGGCTGGCTGCCCCGCTGGGCGCGCCTGGCCTCCCTGGCGCCTTCGCTCGCCAACGCCGTGCTCGCCAACCCGCGCGCCAGCCGGATAGCCCGGCTCGTCGCGGGTGTGGATCAGACGCGGGATTTACCGAGATTTGCGCCGAAAACCTTCGCCCAGCTCCGACAACTTAATCTGGGATCGGCCGCCACCGAAGGACCGGAAGTGGTTCTCTTCGTCGACACCTTCACCAACCACTTCTCCCCAGAGATCGCCACGCAAGCAGCGGACCTCCTTGAGGCGGCTGGATTTCGGGTATTGCCAGCGCCTTCACACCTATGTTGTGCCATCACCTGGATCTCTACCGGGCAACTTGATACCGCGCGCAAAAAGCTACGCCGACTGGCGTCGGGCCTTGCTCCCTTTGCCAATCGGGATATCCCCATAGTGGTACTCGAGCCATCGTGTGCCGCGGTACTTCGCGGCGACCTGGCCGAGTTGGTCGAGGGACATGATGCCGTCGCGGTGGCATCCGCGACGAAAACCCTCGCCGAGATCCTCACCATAGCGGCGAACCGGGCTGAAGCGCCTTGGAGTCCTCCGGATCTCTCAGGCACTACGGTGCTGGTACAGCCACATTGCCACCAATACTCCGAAATGGGGTTTTCCGCCGATCGAAAAATTCTTGAGGCCTGCGGCGCCGAGGTCGAGGTGCTTTCGGGCTGCTGTGGAATGGCAGGGAACTTCGGAATGGAGAGGGGTCACCGTGAGCTGTCGGTTGCGGTGGCTAATAACTCCTTGCTCCCGGCACTGGCGCGCGCGAGTGCGGCAACCGTGGTGCTGGCCGATGGATTTTCTTGCCGCGCCCAGATCGCAGACCTCGCTAAGCGGCCTGCAATACATCTTGCCCAACTCATGTCCATGAGGTCCCATGCCACCGAAGTCGTATGATGACTCTTCCCCATCTTTGGACCACCGTTTCCAAAAATCTCTAGACCACGGGATCGAAATCTTGGCACCGGCGCGCTGGAGTGATTGGACCATACTTTCCTGATCCCTCACGTTTGTTTCCAAGTTGGTTGAACCATTCGCGCCAAGAGGCGAATGCGGCCGGATCCGGGGGAATTCTGCGAAAGGTGGGACTGCATCATCCGGGAAAAGCACCCTGGCAACTCCAATGAGGGTGCTTGGACTAGGGACGGTGACTTCATACTGCCCCTCCAATGATTGCGTTTTCAAGTTTGACAATACTTGGGCGCTGAGACGGCTTGGTGGTTTTGGCTGGATTGAGCCGACGGCCACTTCCTCCGGCAAACTTGGATGGCGCATTCTCTGATACTCCGTCATGACGTCGGCGATAAGCGGATTGTCGGCAGGTTGGGTTGCAGAACCGCCGGGGAGACCCGGCTCAAGCGTTGGCACAGACCCCGAGGACTGCGGTGACGTTGAACCTACCGCAGTTGGCACGCCAAAAGACCTCGCGGACGGGCGTATCTGAAGCGTCACGCAATCCGGCACTGGTAACGTCCAGCTCATCGTTGTCGCAGGGTGTGACCTCAGGGTGAGCGCCACCAGGCATAAATGGCGGATTCCGATGTGTCGAAGAATCGTCGTGTGTCTTCAACGCTTGCTCCCTAGGACGCTGGCGGTGTAGCGGGAACGGGTCGATGTCGCGATGCGCTCGCGGCATGTCAAGGGCACCTCGCCAAAGGCAATGAGCCTATGGCCATCTGGACCCCCCCTTGCGTGCGTCAATCTGGCGGGTCACGATCCAGTAGTACACCATGCCGGTAGGGATGTCCAGGGGGTTGAGGCACAACTATCTGGACTTCGGATATGGAAACATCCGGGTCGAGTGTCTACCACAAGGAGGGCGAATGACGATTGCACCCACACCGTCGTCGACGAGGACAATGATCGGTAATTTGCCGTGTGTCACCTGTGGCGGCCAACGCTACGAGGTTGAGGTCGTACTCATCCCCAGCGTTGTTGGCTTTACCACGAGGAGGACAAGTGAGAGCCACCCCAGAGCGCATCACGTTAGCTCTCGACATGAGGGGAGTATTTCCAAGATGTCCAGGGACGTTTCTCAGCGTCCAAAGTTGCTGGTCGGATGAAGTGGAAGGTCCGCCAACGTTCGCTGAAGTCCTCTCACGTTTGAATTCGTGGCTAGACGGCTAGCTAGACCTGGGCTCGTTTCAGGGTCTGGCCACTATTCAATTGCGAGCGGCTGACGGCGAGGTGTTTGACCTGCGTCTGGGGAAGGAGTAGAGGACCTACCAGTTGATCTTGTGTCCAGCTATCTCGGCGTGATTTAGTCACAGTGCGGGGTGAGGTCGTTCAT
>JAJYGZ010000018.1 GCA_021790495.1 Actinomycetes bacterium | reverse complement strand
TTGCACGCGCGGCCTAAAGAATATGTCTACTTATTCTTGGTGAGCTCAGAAACGCGTTTATACCCCTTGGGTCGACCCACCCCTGGCATCGGTGGCACTTTTGATCAAGTCAGTCAGTCATGACGATAAAATCTCTCTAATTTGGAAGTGAGCAGTAAAGAAATTGCGTGGACGCCAAGCGGCGAGTCCACAGGGAAGGCAAGCTGCGGCGCCATCGGAGAGCTAGGCGCGAGATTGGAGATAGTTCGCTCGCTGCAGCCTAAAAGTTAAGCTTCGGGTTTTCGCGATATTGCGACGTATATCTCCGTTATATATGGGATCACTACGCTGAGACCATCGCGGGCATTTCGGGTCAAAATCTTGAGGGCCGCTTCAGTCGTCTCTTGTCGGGTCTTCTCATCCATGGTCGAGACATGGCTGAAACTTTCGATTAAATCGGTTGCCCCATTGGCGGAAAGCACGTGGCGGATCGACGAGTTGTAGAGCTTGGGATTCGTGAAGAGCCCGCTGGAAGCTATTTTTGCTCCGATGTCAGAGCCGACTGAATCGACCAGGTACGCCTCAGTAACTCGGTCAAATTCGCGCACCCAATCCAGACTCTGGTCTCGGTGATTCCATATCATCGCCAGTTTCCCGCCGGGAGTTAGCACTCGGTAGATTTCGGGTATCGCTTTGTCGAGTTCAAACCAATGCATGGCCTGCGCGGCGATGGCGACGCTGAAGGTGTCGGAGCGAAACGGCAACTCTTCGGCCTTGGCCGCAGCGATTTCGCCTTGGAATCCGGCCCAAGAGAGTTCGCTGAGCATTTCGGTCGAAATGTCGGTGGCAACATGAACTCTCGGACCGATCTCTCCGATGATGCCACTGAGCAGACCGGTCCCCGCTCCGAGCTCGAGCACGGTGTCGCTAGTAGAGACCGAGCGACGTACTGCGTCGACGGGGTAGCGCGGTCGCGAACGTGCGTATTTCTCCGCAACCTTTGCAAAGCTGGTGCCGAGCAGTCGCTGCAGCTCGCCTCGATCGTCGAATTGCCCGCACATGAAGGGAGATATTATCGCGCGAAACGACCGAGGGGCAATTTCGGACGACGGGAACCCGAGCCGCCGCAAAGCCTGGCGACTAAGCGAGCTTGCCGACGTCGTTGGAGACCGCGTTGATGTCGTCGGTGACTTTGGTGCCGGAATCCTTCGCCTTGGATATGGCGGCCGCGGATCTGGTGGATATTGCCGTAAGGCATTCATTGGCAAAAACGTGAGAGTCAGATACCGTAGTCGCCCAGTCCTTGGCGAGCGGATTCGACTGTGGCAACGGCTGGCGATCCATCGAGGCGGTGTCCGATGCCAACTTGGTGCATTGCGCTTTGGCCTCCTTGGTATTGCCGGCGTCTAGCGCGTTAGCTGAGCCTTGGAAGTCGCTTTGGAGAGTCTTGACGTCCAGCATCCCGTATTTGGTAATCCAACTCGCCACATTTACAGCCTGGTTCGCGGCACTTTGAGCCGACGACAATCCACAGGAAGCGAGCAGCAAAACTCCCAACATTGCTACGGCGGTGCTTTCAAGCCAGCGATGCTTAGGTCTGTGGGCCATTTTCCCAGGCTAGCCGAGGGCGATTACCATTTGTCGGTGCGTTCAGATCCGCACCTTGCTGTGGCAAATTTCGATTAGTCACCTTGAGGGTTTTCCGTCATCTCTGGAGCGCATTAAGCGATGGCGCAGATGCAAAGCGCTAAACGCCTCGGATCACGCGCGACGACGCCTGCGGTTTCGCCAAGCACCGATTTGCGTCAACAGAAGTAAAGGCAGCTCGGCGTTTGCCAAAGCGCATCTGCGCGTGAATGTTAGGATGCCAGCAATGGCTAAAGGCGCTTTGGGGTCGACAAATTGTTAGCCACTCACGAGGAGCGTGGTGTCTGAGGTGAGCGAGGACGAGATAGTCCCCAGTGCAGTGCCTGCGCCAGGGACCCGTCGCGGCGACCTCCGGCTTTCTCCGTTAGTCTTGCGGCCTTTTGTCTTTTTGACCGGCGCGGCCGTGATGGCGGTAGAGTTCAGCGCTCAGCGTCTCTTACAACCATTCTTTGGCAACTCCGAACTAGTTTGGGCCACGCTCATCGGATTGATACTCTTGGCGCTTTCCGCTGGCTATGCGATTGGCGGGAGATTGGCTGACCGCTGGCCGGACCCGAGAGGACTGGGCCTGCTTAGCCTAGGAGCAGGGCTATTCGTGGCGGTCCTTCCAACCATGGCAAGTCCGTTTCTCGGCGCGGTCCTAAAGGGGCTATTGAATACGCCATCGGGCGTGGTCATCTCTTCGATTCTTGCAACTGCGCTGCTTTTCACCCCTCCGGTGGCCGCACTCGGAGCCATTTCGCCCTACGCAGTCCGACTCGTAATCGATGAGTCTGCGACCGCGGGGAAAAAGACCGGTTCGCTCTACTCTTGGTCGACTTTTGGAAGCATCGTGGGAACATTCGTGCCCGCCTTCGTGTCCATCCCTGATCTTGGGGTGAGGGCCACTCTGTGGATCGCGGCTGGCGTCCTGATCGCGATTGGCGCCCTGATGCTGGCCAGGATCGGTCTAGTCGCGCTGATTATCCTGCCGCTAGTGCTAAGTCAGACCGCACCGACCCTATTGAAGCCGGTTGGCGGGTTGATCGCCGAGGTGGAGACTCCTTATCAGTTCGCCCAGGTCTATCGCCTGGGAAATGGGGATATAGCTTTGTCGGTCAACGATTCAGCGGGCATCCAATCCATTTACACCAAAAGTACCTTAACTGGACTCTACTACGACGCCTACCTGGTTCTCCCCTTCATGTTTCCAAGCCATCAGCCGATGAGCGCACTGCTCATAGGAGTCGCGGCAGGCACGATTCCGACCATGTACCTCCGAGATGTAGACCCGTATCGAGCGCGCGTGAGCATGACCGGCGTGGAGATCGATCCGACCCTGATTCAATTGGGACATCGTTACTTCCATCTGACCTCCGCGGCCGCCAAGGTTAAGATTTCCGATGGACGCGTCTATCTTGCGACCTCCAAAAGGCGGTATGACCTTGTTATTGTTGACGCCTACAGCCAAGAGATTTACATACCGTTTTCGCTTACAACCAAGGAGTTTTTCGCGCAGTGCCGGGCGCATTTGACCGCGGGCGGGATCCTCGCCATGAACGTCAACGTGACTTCAGACAGGTCGGCGCTCCTGCTAGCGGTCGAACGAACCCTGTTGCTGTCGTTTCGCTACGTCTATGTGGCCAAGGCACCTGGCGAATACAACGAGCTGGTGGTGGCGAGCAATCGTCCGGTGAGTCTCCCTCCGCTCCCATCGCTGCCAAGTTTTCTCGGTCCGGTGCGCAATTTACTTGCGGCAACTTGGGCCAAACCCAAAGTCGAGCCTGGCCTGATCTTGACCGACAATCGTGCTCCTGTGGAGGCGATGACCAACGCGATGATTCTCAAGAAACTGGGCGGGGCCCTTTGAAGGTCGTCGCTTTCTGTGCTGGTGGGAAAATGATTTTGGCCTGTCGGGCTGCGGCGCTGGAATGCGTATCGCACTGGTGATAAAATTTCTTGGGCTCACCGCCGTGGGGGCTACAATGACCGAGCAGTATCTGATCGGGGAGTTATCCCAGTTGATAGGTGACTTTGGATCGGTTCCCGACGAGTTCCTCCAAAGTGTGTTGCTTGACGTGCGACGATCGGTTGAGCAAGGGTCGACGGCGGATTTGCCAATGTTGGCGCGAGAAGCGATGGGTCTAGCAGAACTGCTCTGCATGACGGCTTTGGCACGTTGTGATGCCCGACAATTCAACTTCTACCTTGCCAAGGCGGCCGCGCTCGATGAATTCGTCGTAAGCGCGGGATTGGCGGCATGACAGCTACGGCATAGGGCTTTGGCTGGCTTGTGGGGCGCGCAGTGGTGGCGTTCGCACCTTGTTCCAACTTCAGGCGCCTTGGTCGTTATCGCGCGACGAAAGCCCGGCCCCGAGGGCTTTGTTACGGCAACCCTTGCGATTGCGTCGGTCCCAAGAGGTTCCCGTCAGCCGTGCTTCGAAATTATCGAGGTGGCGTGGCATCCCGAAAGGAGGTACCCATGATGATCTCCGCGATAGCGATCGGCTAGCAGTTACACAGAGTCCGCCCGTCGTCCCAGGCGCTTCGAGGCCAAGCGCGTGAGTTGGCGGCGGAGCCTGCGTTCTTTAAAAGTCGCATCGGTGCCGCGGCACGAGCATGCAAATCTCAGCGCCGGAGGTCGCAACTTGGCTGGCCCACTCAGTTAAGCAATCGAGTGGCGAGATGAACCGCTTTGCGCTCATCTCGCCCTTGTCCGTTACGGCGCGGCCCTAGCTTTCGGCACCGAATGACTTGATCTCCTCCAACTCAGAATTGGTTAGCTCCCGGGGGACGTCTCCTTTGGCGACCTTCTCACCCTGAACATGCATTCTGATATCGTGTACGATCTCGGGATTTGCAAGCGTGGTGATATCGCCCACATCAGCGAAGTTGGATATGCTGGCGATGATTCGGCGCATGATCTTGCCCGACCGCGTCTTTGGCATGTCAGCCACAATCCAGACGTTCTTTGGGCGGGCAATCCTGCCAATTTCGGTTTCGATGGCGAGTGCGACCTTCTCCTCCATTTCGGCACTCGCAGTGAACCCCGTCTTGAGCGCGATGTACATCTCTACTGCTCGCCCCCGCAACTCGTCAATTACGGGAACAGCCGCAGCTTCGGCGACTTCGGGCAGCGTAAGGCAGGCCGACTCGAGCTCTTTGGTGCCGAGGCGGTGCCCTGCGACGTTGATAACATCGTCCACCCGGCCGAGAATACGGAAATATCCATCGGATGCCTGCACCGCGCCATCGCCTGCGAAGTATGGCCAATCTCGCCAGTCGTGGCTATTGGGGTCGCGGTTGTACTTTTCGTAGTAGGTCTTGACGAAGCGTTCTGGCTCGCCCCAAATGGTCTGGAAGATCCCCGGCCACGGGTTTCTGATGCAGATATTTCCGGCCCGCCCGCTTCCCGCGGGAACGACCTTGCCGTCTTCGTCATAGACAACCGGGAAGACTCCAAGTACGCCGGGTCCGCAACTTCCGGGCTTCATCGGCTGCAGCCCAGGAAGGGTGCTTCCGAGGAATCCGCCATTTTCGGTTTGCCACCAGGTATCTACGATCGCCGCTTCTCCCTTGCCGACCACGTTGTAGTACCATCGCCACACGTCGGGCTCGATCGGTTCGCCGACGGTTGTCATGTGTTTGAAGTGGTAGTCGTACTTCGCTGGCTCATCTGGCCCCAGTTTTCTCAGCATCCGTATCGTGGTCGGCGCAGTGTGGAAAATGTTTACCCCGAGACGCTCCGCGATGCGCCAAGTTCGTCCGGCGTCAGGATAGGTCGGCACCCCCTCGTACATGACGCTGGTGGCGCCCAGGGCTAATGGTCCGTAGACGATGTATGAGTGGCCGGTGATCCATCCGATGTCCGCCATGCACCAGTAGGTGTCTTCGGGATGGATGTCTTGATAGAACTTGGAGGTGCCCGCCACATACGAAAGGTACCCACCGGTGGAATGCTGGCATCCTTTGGGCTTGCCGGTGCTGCCACTGGTGTACATGAGAAAGAGCGGTGATTCCGCGGGCATTGACACCGGCTCTACTAGCTGGTCGCGATATGGCTTTATGACTTCATCGACAAAGAAGTCTCGACCAGCCACCATGGGGGTTTGAGAGCCGTAGCTTCCCGCGTGCCGTTGAAATACCAGCACCTTCTCAACGTCAAAGCCCAAGTCGTGCGCGCGCAGGACCGCCTCGTCGGCCTTGGCCTTGTGATCCAGGAGCTGTCCGTTGCGGTAGTAGCTGTCGATAGTGACCAAAACGTGGCTTGAAGCGTCCGCGATTCGCTCGCCTGCGGCATTCCCGCTGAATCCCCCGAATACCTCGGAATGAATGATGCCGAGCCGCGCGGCCGCGAGCATCGCGACCGGCAGCTCTGGAACCATTGGCAAGTGAAATGTCACTCTATCTCCGGCCTTGAGGCCAGCGAAGTCTGATAGGAGCGCGGCAAACTCGTTGACACGACGATGGAGTTCTTGATAGGTGATAACCTGCGTCGCTTCAGTTTCAATTTCTGGGACCCAGATCAGAGCCGCCTTGTTGCGGTTCTTCGCGAGGTGGCGATCCACACAGTTGTAGCTAGCATTCAGGCGACCGCCCACGAACCACTTCCAAAATGGTGGATTGCTGGTGTCAAGGGTCGTATGCCAGTAATGGTCCCAGGTGAGCAGATCAGCGTATTCCTTAAAGCACTCGGGGTAGTTGCTTTCGCTGAAGCGCTTCATGATCGCTGGGTCACCGGCATTCGCTTGGGCGATGAACTTCGACGGCGGATAGATGTATTCTTCTTCGCGCCAGTGGACCGCGATCTGCGCTTCAGGAACTTCGAAGTCAGCTGATTTTTCCACGACCATGTTTTTACCTCCGGGTTGTTAATAATTGATGCAGATACGGCGACTCTGGAACGGGGGTAGAACCGGCGAATCTGGTTGAAGGTACTTCCGAGCGGCGCCTGAGGCGCGCCAGGAGGGCCGAGGGGGTTCGGCAACGGGCCCTCTTAGAGAAATCCGAATTGCATCCCAGGACCCGAATTTTGGATGCAAGATGGTGAGGCGCGAACTCCGCGCTAGCCCAGCCTGAAGCTGAGGAATCCGCAAGGCGCCGGGGTATCCGGCGAGTACCAGCGATCATGACGCACCTCTCAGTACGGATCTGAGCCTAGCGCGCGCCGGGCCGTGCGTAAAGGGCAGTTGACAACTCCGAAGCCGACCGTGGGGGCGGATGCGGGTGTGGTGGCGATTCAAGGTCCCTGAGGATCCAGTACGCAGCGGTCATCTTCGCGCCTTGGGAGCGATTCGATGGCCGGGAGCGCTTCTTCAATAACTGCGTCCTGAGCAAGATTGGGATTTTTGTGTCGCTGTCAGCGGAGTTGGTATGGCCTGGCCTTGACTCGACCGAGGGCTTGGCCGGGGTGCATCGGCGATGGGCCGAACAGTATGGGGCGAGAAAGTCGACCGATGCTAGGCGGGCGATGCGGCGGCCCGATTGGGCTCTCAGGTCCCATCGAGTATTTCTGGCCAT
>JAJYGZ010000260.1 GCA_021790495.1 Actinomycetes bacterium | reverse complement strand
GCGAGGGGTACGCCCAAGCGAAGAGTCACCGATGCCTACTGGATGTTCCTTGTCGGTACCACTGGTACTTGGCGCTTCTCAAATAGGGATGACTTGGCAAAACCAATCGCGCTACTTGGGCAACTGAGGCCACCGTCCTGGCTCGAAGGATCGCTGCGGGTCGAAAATCTCCAACTTGATAGAACTCTTGAGCAAAGGGGGGAAGCAAATCGAGCGCGGCGGCGAAGACAAGGCGCCAAAGCGGGCCCAAAATCACCGCGAGACTCGGAAAGCTCGGATTCGAGATGTCCTCATAGGCGCGACGAGCCCCCTCGCTCATCCCGATGTCGGAGAACCCCTCAATAGCGGGGGCGAGCCTGGAAGGGTCTAGGATCACTGCGCTCATTTTTGCACCCAGGGCCCTGGCGATCACCGCTTGCTCCGCCAGGTACTTGAGCTGAATCTCAGGTGGCAACGGCCGCACGAAAACTTGATAGCTCGCGAGCATCGAGTCAACGAAGCAGTTGTGGATGAACGCCAATAATTCCGGCGAGCTTGCGGAGTACTCCTGGCCAGAACCTGGATCAAACCCCGAGATACTCTCATGAACTCGGCGCACTTGGGCGATGGCGTTGGCGGCGGCTACTTCGGATCGATAGGTGGTGGTCATTATGAAATCCGAAGTGCGCAAGAGTCGCCCCCAGGGATCGGCGCGATAATCGGAGAACTCCGTTACCGCGCGCATCGCACGCATCGACAGCGCTTGGAGGAGCAAAGCCCTGATGCCCCCGACGAAGCCCGAGGGATCGCCGTGTATCTGCCACGAGGCGCTCAGGGGGCCGAATAGCCCTAGGTCGCTCGCGGGCTCCGCCACATTCGGGGCTGTTTTGATTTCGTCGCTCACGTGTAATCAAACCCCACGGCGAACCTCGCTAATCCACCCTCGACGAATTAGAGCATAAGTTCGGGCGCAGCATCGCCAGCCAAGTACGCGGCTTGGGCCAAAACACTCCCAGCCGCCCGTCTGGGAATACCGGTCCAGATCGGCCTAGAGTTGAAGTATGGCATTGCAACCGGTAACCGCAATCCGCAATGGCAGAACTTATCCGCGATCGACTTCAGAGCGTATCGCTCGCAACGATCCTCGATCACAAAGCCGACGGCACTACTTCACCTACGGCGTCGCAGCCCTACTCGGGGCCGCCGCTCTCGCATCCTGCGGTTCGTCGGCTTCAGCCAATGGCGCCAAGGCATGCGTCTTGGTGAACAAATCGCTCGCAATAATCGCCAAGTCGGACACCTCGACATCAAATAGCCACGCCCTCAACCTCTTGCGCATCGCTCTGCCCTATGCCGCGGTGGCGGCTGGATCCAACGGCGCCTGGCAACCGCTCGAAGCGACGCTTTCGGAGACCAATCGCGTCGGAATTGGCGGACTCAAGTCAGCCCTTGCTGCGGAGTGCTCGCCGGGCAACGCCGGCAATGTCAACGGCGGCGGCACTTTTACCCAAGCGAGCATCCCCTCACCCGCCAAGGCGGCGCCCTAGACTTTAGAAACTTGTTAGTGAGACAGGACTAAGCGCACACCTTGATAAAACTGCTCGTCACGGATCTTGACGGGACCCTGCTTGATAATGAGGGCCACGTAAGCCAAGCGAATCGCGACTCTATTAGGACCTTGGCCGAAATGGGCATCCCCACCATCGCCGCCACGGCCCGCTCTCCGCGTTCTACCAAAAGAATCTCTAGTGCCGCTGGCCTCGGTCCCTACGCCGTCTGCGCCAATGGAGCCGTAGTCTTCGACCTCGAGGCATCCACGGTGCTCAGTCACGATTTCATCGGGGCCGAAACAGCCAAAGAGGTCGTCTATCTCCTGCGCGATACACTGCCCGGAGCAATCCTCGCGGGAGAGTTTCTTGAGGAGTTCTACCCCGAGAAGGGATTCTTCAAGCGGCCCTTGCCGGGCCTAGAGGTTGCTTCGATCTCTCGGCTCGATGACCACTTGGGCAACGGAATGAGCAAGATCATTGCCAGGGTTCCGGGAATTGACTCCGAAACGCTGCGCGATACGCTCCGCCCTATTCTCACGAGACTGGTCGATATCACCATTTCGGGTCCGGACTGGATCGAGTTCGCGGCGCACGGAATCTCCAAAGCCTCCGGGCTAGCGCACGTCTTTGAGATAATGGGGATCGACGCTTTGGACGTCGCGGCTATCGGTGACCAGCGAAACGACCTCACAATGCTGGCCATGGTCGGACACCCCCTTACGGTCGCCAACGCCCACTCCGACTTATTCGACTTGGCTGGAGAGGTTTTTTCCCATGCCAATGAATCCGGCTTCGCCGAGGTTCTGCGCTACGTCCAAGAGGCGCATTCTCGCCCTCGAAGCCTTTAGCCCCGCGGGATCGGCGCTTTCAGGTCATGGAGTCTTGGCAAGGCTATGAAAGGTCGGGTCGAAGGGATCAAGTTGGGGATTGAAGTAAGGGTCCGCGATAAAGAGGTCGCCCCATTTTGCCCTCATCGCCCCAAGCTCGCGGCGATGCCGCGCCGCGCTCTCGTTGCTCATCGAATCCAACCCTCGGGTCTTGGATTCGAAGTGAAAGAGCGTCATCGCAGGATTGAACAAAACTCGGTATCCCGCCCGTCGTACCGCCAAGCAGTAGTCGATGTCATTGAAGCTGATCGCAAAATTCCCGGCGTCAAAGCCCCCAACCTCTTTGAACACACTGGCGCGGGTGACCATCGCCGCCCCGGTAACCGCCATTACTTCGCTCGTTACCGCCGATCGGAATCCATAGCCCGGATCATCTCCGGGGATGCCTTTCATGTAGTGCGAGGTCTCGCCGTTTCCCCCGATCAGAATTCCCGCGTGCTGGACGGTTCGATCCGGGTAGAGCAGCTTTGCACCGACAACGCCCACGTCGGCGCGCACCGCAAGGGCCATGGCCGAATCCAGCCACCGAGGATCCTCGATAAAGACGTCGTTATTGAGAAGGCAAAAGTACTCGCTGGTCAGCTCGGCAAGTACTTCGTTGTGCATGGCTGCGAAGTTGAACTCGCCGCGGTACTTGTAGATGGCTGCCCCGCGCTCTTCAAGGGTCTCTAGATATCTTGCGGTCTTGGTTTGGACCGAATCGTTGTCTATCACGACTATCTGGAGATTGGAATATGAGGTTCGCTCCAAGAGCCCCTCGACGACTCCTGCCAAAAGGTCAATGCGATCCCGGGTAGGTATCACCACCGCCACCGAGGGAGGCTCAACGACGTCGCGATAAATCACTTCGCGAAGCCCCGGCTCATTGGAGGGCCGGACTTCGATCGGCACTCCCAAAGTCCCCGCAAGGGCGCGCGAGGCTTTAAGTCCGGCCTTGGAGGACCCAAACTGCGCCTTTGCGTCGACCGCGATGCGGCGCTCGCCATTGCGCGATAGCACCTCTGGCACCCGCAGGGCAAAAAACTCCCCGGTCAGCGCCTCTAGGTTCAGGCCGGCTGAGGTGGCAGAACCGAGATCGGCGACCTCGAGCCCGGAATCCGCCAGGGCTGCCATGGCGCGAGGCGAAAGCGCGAAAAACTCCCCGGCATAATCGAGAGCCATCGCATAATCAAGGTTCCAACTGGGGGTAAATACCCGTTGCGGAGCTGATCCATAGTTCAGGTCGTATTCGAAGTCAAAGGTTACCAAGTCACAACCGCGCCCTAAAGATTCGGCGATGATCGAGATTGCCCGCGCGTCGAAGGTGTCGATCGAGCGAGAGAACACATACGCCGTAGGAGCTTGACTCTCATGGCCGGTCAATAAGGTCCGAAGCTTGGTAGTGTCCGAGATCGCCGCATCTGGCGTCGGGGAGTCATTTGACCAGCGCACCAGAGAGGCGCCGCCTTGGCGCAACTCATCTAGCGCCGCCAATCCGGGGCCGAAGCCGTCGCCCTCGCAAAAGAGCTGTAGCACAAAGCAGAACTCAGACGCGGAAACAGCTGGACGAGCGGTGGGCCCAGCGTTGTCGGGGCCGAGCCCGATCCGCGCCAATTTGATCATCGCGGGGTCCTCGTTTGGATCAGCCGAGGCGCACATGACCTTGCGACGCGAGGCGCAAGGGGACGAGCTGCCCGCGTCTGATGATAGGGCCGCCCCGCATGGTCAATGACCGCGCCAAGCGCGCCTTGACCTGGAGCTAGAGGACTACCGCCAGCCAGCACTTCAGCCTGTGCTCGTAGTTGAACTGGGCACGGTCGTGGTAGTGGTGGTGGCGGCGGTCGTGGTGGTAGAAGACGACGTCGTAGTTGTCGCAATGTTAGTGCTCGTAGTTGAACTGGGCACGGTCGTGGTAGTGGTGGCGCGCGGAAGCGTGCTGGTCGTCGTGGCGCGCGGAGGCGTGCTGGTCGTCGTGGTAGTGGTAGAGGGGGGAGTTAGCGCGTATATCGGAGTCGGCGGCGGCGTAGGAGGCACTTTAATGCTGGCGTACCAGACGAAGGTGACAATGAAAATTGCCAAGAGCACAAGGGTGGAGCGTCGTGGAGCGCCGATGCGAGCTCCGAAGCGACCGGTGGTGGGATCTGGGGCGGGATTGGTCAACTTAGGGCTGGGCTCCATAGTTGAGATTGAAGTTTCCCGGTTCGACAAGAACCGCCATCTCTCGCAGCATGGCCAATCCGCGCAGCCGGATTTCGCGCGCCAAATCCCACTGCTGGGCCGGAAGCGTCTTTGCGAGGATCCGAATTGTCGCGACCCCTGGAGAGATCGATTCGATGCCCGAGACCATTATCGGCCCGACCAGGTAGCTGGTCCATTCGGAATCGGCGCTCATCTCCTCGGCCAACTTTGAAAGAGCCAACTTCACCTGGGCGAGATCGGCGGATTGGCGCACCGGAAAGTCGACCACTACTTGTGACCATTCGCGCGAAGAGTTGACGACTTGAAGTATCTCGGAGTTGGGAATAATCACCTGTTCTCCAGCGAGATTGCGTAATCTCGTGATGCGTAGCGTTACCTCCTCCACCGTGCCGCTCACCCCGGTTAGCGCGCCTGGTTGAGAGACCCGGATAATGTCGCCCACGCCGTATTGACGCTCCGCGAAGATGAAAAATCCGGCCAAGAGATCCTGAACTATTTTTTGGGCTCCAAAGCCAAGCGCCACTCCCACTACGGTCGCCGGAGCGACCAGCGAGGTGATGGGGATATCGAAGCGAATTAGTACCAGAATAAAGGCGACGCTGTAGATCAGAGCCACGGATGCCCATTCCAGAGCTTGCACTACCGCCGAGACGTGCTTATTGCGTTCCGACAAGACGAACTCGTCTCGAATTTGCTGTGCCGCCACCGAACTTAGATGGCTCGAAACCCTGGTGCCAACGTTGTGAATTGCTCGATTGGCCAAAACCGAACCCACGGTGATGAGTATGATCTCTAGGCCGTTGACGCCTCCCCATTTTAGAAACTCTGAGGTTAGGACATGGAAATGCACAAGCACAAGGCTTAACCTTAGCCACCTCGGCTGGCCCTAGCACGCGGGTGCAGCCTGGCCCTTTGTCGGACCCCGGAAACGTCTCCAAAGCGAGGATGCGAAACCGATGTAGACCGCGATCTAGAGACCGTTGTGAAAGAGCGCCACCCACTGGGCCGTTCGAGCCAGATACGCATTGGAGGCCGCGGCTCCGCTTAGACCCCAGGCTCCGTTGTAGTTGTGGTAGCAGTAGTTAGGGATGCAAAATGGCTGCGCCGCCTCGATCTGAGTTCCCTCGTGCCACTCGTTGTAGCTGGTGATGCTGATGGTATCGGGGTGCGAATTCACCGCTCCAGCCCAGAGCGAATCGTATACCGCACCGTTCTGGCGTGAGCGATAGCGGGTGTCATTGTTGGCTCGATCATCAATAAATCCAGGTCCAACGCTTGGCGAGCAGAGCAAGCCGTAGGCGTGCGCCTGGGTACAGGTCGGCGCGAAGTCGGCAGCAACCTCGTCATAGACTTCGTAGGTGTAGACGCCGTTGAAGCCGCTCGCGACCGCGAAACTCTCGAAGGCGCCGGTCTGCATCTGGCCCGGGTCGCCTGTGGCGAAGATGGTAACGCCCGAGAGCCCCTTGATGTAGGGCGCCCACTGAGCGGCGCTGAACTGCTGGGAATCCCAAATATAGAAGGTGTCTATTCCCCACTTGGACTTCAAGTAGTTGATGTCGCTCTGCACGCTTTGAGGGCTCCGGCCCGCATAGTCTTCGATATGCACCGCGACCGAGAGTCCAGCGGCACGCGCCGCGGGGACCACCACGCTAAGGCGCTGGTCCTCGATCGAGCCCTGTCCCCACCAGGACGAGATGATCTGATTTATCCCCGCCGTGGAGATATCGGACATTTGACGCGCCAAGGTAGCTGGAACCGACTCACTGTAGGGCCCTCCAAGAGGGAAAAAGTCTGACGCCACGTCGTTGTACTGAGGCAGGTGGCCATTTTGGTTCCAATGCATCCAGGTCAAATCGGGGGGCATGGTTCCCCACCATGGGTAGTAAAAGATCGCGACTAGCTTCGATGCTGGCGCAACCAGGCCAGCCCCGGGAAGAGCGATATCGGGATTCGACCCCACGATCGAGCCGCCGACAACCGGCTGGTTCAGCGCAACCGCACCCATCGACCCCTTGAACTGGGCGTCTCCGAAGGTGAAGACTCCCCCATCGCGAGCAAACTCCCAATAACCTCCTGCAGTTGCAGTAGGCGCTATCGCAACGACTGGCTGATTGAGCGGGTGTCCGCCGATAGATCCGTCGAAGGGCGCGTCGCCAAAGGTGAAGATCCCGCCGTCGGCGGCAACCAGGTAATATCCCCTTCCGTCGGCCGTACCATGGATACCTACCACCGGCTCGACGAGATTGACACCCCCCATCGAACCTCCGAAGGCGGCATCTCCGAAGTTGAATACGGCGCCTTGGGAGCTTGCCAGCCAATAGCCCTTACCATCTGGGGTCGCGGCCATTCCCACGATGTTCTGGCCGATCGGCATCGAGCCGAGCGAACCCAAGAAGGGGGCGTCTCCAAAGGTGAAGATCCCGCCGTCTTTGGCGACCAGCCAATAGCCTTTGCCATCTGGGGTCGCGGCCATTGCCACGATCGGTTGATTGAGGTGGATGTTGCCAGTCGAGCCGTAGAACTGCGCGTCGCCAAAGCTAAAGATCCCGCCGTCGGCGGCAACTAGCCAGTAACCGTGTCCCGCAG
>JAJYGZ010000050.1 GCA_021790495.1 Actinomycetes bacterium | reverse complement strand
GGATTACGAAGCCAGCGACCACAAAAACCGGTACGAGAGGCACGTGGCCGAGCCGGTGCGTCAGCTTTGTCCAAGCTTCCAATTGATTTCCCCCGAATCAGAATATGCCCCGCGGATGAGGTCCACTAAGCCCCTTCAACACCAGATCCCACCTTGGCGACGAGCATCGGGCGACAAAGGGGGTGCGAGAACTTCTGAGTGCCACTGGCATTAGGGCACGGCAATCTCGCTATACGGTGTAGTTCGTAGGTATCCAAACTATGTGGAGCACGCGAGCTTCGCGTGCTGCGACGATCCCTCGGGCAAATTTTGGGTTAAGTTGTATCGGGCAGCCTTCGACGCCAAGGAAGGGTTTATTGATGGCTGAGCCGATCAGGATCCTCATCGTGGAAGACCACATGGTATTTGCCGACACGCTCGGCCTCGCGCTCGACGCCCAAGGCGATATGTCGGTTATTGGAATCGCGCGCGGAGAGGCCGAGGCCAAGGCATTGCTTGGGGCCCAGCAGTGCGACGTGGTTTTGATGGATATGCACCTCGAGGATCGCGAGGGGCTTGATCTCATCGAGTCGCTTCACGAGAAGAGCGGCGCGGTGGCGATTGTGATGCTTACTGCGGCTAAAGACCCCAGGAGTGCCGCCTTCGCCATTTCGCACGGAGCTGCGGGATTCTTGACCAAAGATATGCCGCTAGGGGAAGTGGTCCGCGGTATTCGAGATGCCGCGCGCGGCCGCTCCGTGATGGATCCTGCGATGGCCGCTGAAGTACTGGGGATATTATCGGGCCGGCGCCAGCGGGTTGGAGACGATCTCACCCGGCGCGAGCTTGAGGTGCTGGGAATGTTGGATCGGGGCTTTTCGGCTCCAGACGTTGCGAGAGAACTTCGAATCAGCGTCAATACTGCGCGCAACCACATCGCGCGGATTATCACCAAATTGAACGGCCACTCGATGCTAGAAGCGGTGGCTATAGCCAGGCACGAGGGAATCCTTTCTTGATATGCTGATCTTGCGCTTCGAGAGCCGTCCGATGGCGCGAATCCCCTCACGCCGTGGGGTCGCCCCCAGATTGTCGATCTGACAGCATGACTAGCGCAGAGGCCAACCATGATCCGATCGGGGCCAGTACGGCCCTGATCTCGATCGGATTGGCCAGCATCGCCTCGGAGAGGATCAATGTCCCCTCGTAGGACACCTCCAAAGCGTGGCTGGCTTTTGAGGTCGGCGTCTCGACGTGAGACTCGCTCCGAAGTCCGGTTCTGGTAAAACTAAGATCGGATCCGAGAGTTGTTTGTGCCCCGAGGGTCATTTCGATATCGGCCACGTTGAGTGCCGCGAGCATTCCTTGGAGTCGGAATGCCACCAAGATGCTAACTTGGGGCAACTCGGGAGGCACGTCACCGATCCACCAGGTCCGATAGTTGCTCTGGCTCCAAGTGTTCCACTCCAAGGTGATGTCGACGCGCGATGCCGGCGGATCGGATTCGCCGGGAAGCGAAAAGCTCGCGCTGTAGGTGATGTCGCCAAGCCAGACGTCATGCAGCAGGTGTTCGTCCAGCTCAGCCGCTTCAAGCATCGAGTCTTCGCAAGAGTCCTTGATTGTCGAGACAACCTCAATGAGTACGTGATCTAGCATGTAGGGGTAAGATTAGCGCCGAACCATAAGGACTTGCGTGCCCAACGAATGGCTTGCCAAAAGAGTTCTCGGTTATGCCCATCAGGGAGGGGCCCTTGAGGCGCCCGCATCCACGCTTTTCGCGATGTCCGCGGCGCTCGATGCCGGGATCGTCGGCCTTGAGCTAGACGTGCGCCGAAGCGCGGACGGGGTCTTGGTCGTCATGCACGATGAGAGCGTAGATCGCACCTCATCGGGCGAGGGGCGGGTAGCGACCCTGTCATGGGATGAGTTGGCCCAACTCGACAACGCCTATTGGTTTGCCCAAGATTCTGGAGAGGTCTCCTCCGCGGGGCTATCGCCCGAGAGTTATCGTTATCGCGGACTTGGCCCGAGCGATAGAGCCTTTGGCGTGGCGCGTTTTTCCGAGGTTCTCAGATCCTTTCCGTCCGCGGTCATCAACGTCGACATCAAGGAAGCTCTTCCCAATGCGGAGCCGTACGAAGGCCAGGTTATCGAAGAGATCCTCGAGGCAGAGGCCGAGAATCGCGTGATGGTGGCGTCATTTCGGGACTCTTCGCTCTTCTCGGTGCGCAAGCTGCGCGCGTCGATAGCTACTTCGGCTGGTCCTGGGGAGATTAGTGAGTTTTACTTCGCGCTTGCCCATTCGATGTCTGCGGCGATTTCGCTTGCAGCCGCCGCTCCCTACGTGGCGTTTCAGATCCCGCGTTTTTATGGCGAGATCGAATTGCCGACGCGTCAGTTCATCGAAGCGGCGCATCTCGCGGGCAAGGCGGTTCACGTTTGGACCGTAAATGATTTGGGGGAGATGCAGTTGCTCCTCGATCGTGGCGTCGATGGTCTCATTAGCGATCGGCCCAGCGTATTGGCGGACGCGTTGAGATCTCGCGGGTGTGCCTACCGGCCCGACCGCTCTGGGATCAAACCCATGGAGCAGATGAGGATCGTGCCATGAAGGTCCTTGTCGCTATGTCTGGTGGCGTCGATTCCTCAGTTGCCGCGCTCTTGGCCAGAGACGCTGGACACGAGGTCGTCGGTGCGACCATGAAGCTTTGGGGTGGTGTTTCAGACTCTGGGTGCTGTTCGGTATCCGACGTAGACGACGCAAGGCGCGTAGCTTCCAAGATTGGCATCGACCACCACGTCTTCAACTTCACTGAGGAGTTTCAGGATGCTGTGGTGAACCACTACGTTGAGAGTTATTCGCGGGGTTTAACTCCGAACCCTTGCATCGAGTGCAACCGCAACGTCAAGTTCGACATCTTTATCGACCGGGCGATTCGCCTTGGGTTCGATATGGTCGCCACGGGGCATTATGCCAGGGTCTCCAACCAAGGGGGGCGATTTTCGCTATCGCGGGGCCTCGACGAAATCAAGGACCAGTCTTACGTGATTTCGATGCTCGACCAAGAGCGCCTCTCGCGGCTTATGCTTCCCATCGGCGAGATGCACAAGTCGCGGGTGCGCGAGATTGCCGCAGCGGGGGGGCTTATGACCGCGTCCAAGCCAGATTCGCAGGATGTTTGTTTCATAGCTTCCACGACGTCGCGCGTCGAGTTCCTTTCCGCCCGCGTCGCATTGCATTCCGGCCGTGTCGTCGACTCCAAATCCAGGGCGATTATCGGGGAGGTGCCGGCTATCGAGTCAATAACCATTGGGCAGCGCCGGGGTCTGGGAACGATGGGGGATTCCGCGAGGCGCTATGTCGTGGGAGTTGATCACCAAAGCGGTGAAGTGGTGCTGGGCTCGCTCCAAGAGACATATACCGATGAGATCGCCTTTGGCACCCCGACGTATGTCTGGGATCCCCCATTGCTTGGATCCGAAGTTCTTTGCCAGATGTCCTCGCATGGCAAGACGCAGAAGGGTCGCTTCTTTCCCGGACGTATCGTGTTTGACGAACCGGTGAGAAAAGTAGCGCCGGGCCAAACGATAGTTTTTTACTCGGGATCCGAGGTCCTCGGAGCCGGCGTAGTGGCGTAATGACATGCGCATTGCCTCGAGCCGCCGCGACCACGCCGAGCCTGGTTTCGTCGACGGCCGGTATTGGCCTATTCATGGAGTTGGGATTTGTCTGAGTTAGTTCCTGGGGCGCCAGCCAACCAAATATCCCAGCGGATGCGCTATCTCGAGTCCCTTATCCGTCAGTGGGACTTTGCCTACTACGTCCTTGACTCGCCAGAAGTCAGCGACTTCGACTACGACACTATCTACCGCGAACTGCTAGATCTGGAGACCAGATACCCCGAATCTGCCGATCCGCGGAGTCCGACCCGGTCCGTTTCGGGCGTAGCGAGCGAGCTCTTCAATCCTGTCGCCCATGCGGTGCCGATGCAGAGCCTCGACAACGTATTTACCGATTCCGAGCTTTTAGCCTGGGCCGACCGCGTCGTACGTGGGCTTAGGGTTGCCCGGGGAATTTTGGATCTGACCGTCGAGGATGTTCAGCTCGTCTTTGAGCTCAAGATTGATGGCCTCGCCGTCGCTCTCAGCTATCGCGACGGCGTATTGGTGCGGGCGGCGACGAGAGGCGACGGCAGCGTCGGAGAGGATGTGACCGCCAATGTTTTCACCATCGAGGCGATTCCGCGTCGCCTAATTGGATCGGATGCGCCCTCGGTGCTCGAGGTTAGGGGCGAGATTTACATGCCGGTATCGGTATTTGAGCGCCACAATGCGGCGGTGTTGGCCACTGCGCTCGAAAGCCTCGACTCGAATGAGCATCCGCAGAAGATCTTCGCCAATCCGCGCAACGCGGCCGCGGGTTCGCTGCGACAGAAGGATCCAAGGATTACCAAGAGCCGCAGCTTGTCCTTTTGGGCATACCAAGTCTCGGTGGCCGAGGGGACGAGCTTTTCTACCCACACCGAGTCGTTGCGGCGCTTGGAAGCATGGGGATTTCCCATCAACCCGAACATCGAAAGCATCCGGGGACTGTCGGGTGTTCGCTCGAGACTGGATCGATGGATGGCTGAGCGCCACAGCCTTGACTACGAGATCGATGGAGCGGTGATCAAGCTTGAATCCTTCGCGGAGCGGGATCTTCTCGGAGCTACTTCGCGTGCGCCGCGCTGGGCGATAGCGTTCAAGTTTCCGCCAGAAGAGCGAACTACTTTGCTCGAGAAGATCTTGGTTTCCATCGGAAAGACCGGACGCGCAACTCCTTTTGCCCAGCTTTCGCCGGTAGTGGTAGGAGGATCGGAGGTGGCACTGGCGACCCTTCACAATTTCGGACAGGTTGCGTTGAAAGACCTGCGCGAAGGCGACACGGTAATCGTGCGCAAGGCGGGCGACGTAATTCCCGAGGTCCTCGGACCGGTACTTTCCATGCGAGACGAATCGTTGCAGCCGTGGCGGCCGGCGCTCAATTGCCCGGTCTGCGGCGAGGCGCTCTATCGGGCCGAGGGAGAGGCCGACAGCTACTGCCCGAACTTCGAATGCCCCGCGCAGGTCGTTGCGCGCATCGCGCACTTCGCCTCGAGAGGCGCGATGGATATCGACGGGCTGGGAGAGACGACGGTGCAGCGCTTCTTCGACCTGGGGTATGTGAAGTCGGCTGCCGATCTCTACTACCTGTCCAAGGAAGATCTTCTGGGCTTGGAGCGTTTTGGTGAAAAGAGCGTCACCCAGCTGCTCGAAGGAATCGAGGCTTCCAAGACCCGAAGCCTGGCGCGGCTGCTGAGCAGCCTCACGATTCGCCATGTCGGGGCGGTGGCCGCTGAGGCGCTGGCGTCATATTTTGGAAGCCTTGAGGCTTTGATGAACGCGACCGCAGAGTCGATCGCCGCGGTGGAAGGGATCGGTCCATCGATTGCGGGAGGGGTGGTGGCGTTCTTCTTGGATCCGCGCAACCGCGCCATGATCGAGCGGATGCTTGCGGCCGGGGTTTGTCCGCCGCAAATTGAGGCGAGCGGCGAGACCGCCCTGGAGGTTCTGGCCAACAAGACCATCGTCGTTACGGGGACCCTGTCGGGTTTTACTCGCGACGAAGTCGCTGTCGCGATCAAAAAGGCTGGCGCCAAGCCAGGGTCGTCGGTGTCGGCAAAGACGTTTGCCCTGGTTGTTGGAGCAGAACCCGGGGCGTCCAAGCTCGCCAAGGCACGGGATCTCGGGGTGCCGGTCATCGACGAAGACGGACTGCTGCGCTTGTTGCAGGGGGACTTATCCGTGGTTGGGGATGCCAGAACGGTGGATGTCTAGGTGTTCTGCGGTCGCATTATTTGGTTTTCTCTCATAGGATTTATCATCGACGACAATATCGACGAGGGGCGCAGTTGAGCCTTTCTCCTAAACGAGCTAGTTGATTACGGTTGAAGCGACTTAGTGAGCATTTAGGTGCAGTCCTTTCGGGTAGGTATGTGTTACTCGACTTGGTCGGTCAGGGCGGGTCGGGTGTCGTCTACCTTGGCCGAGACCTGTCATTGGGGCGCAAGGTTGCGGTAAAGCTGCTCCATGAGGGCCTTAGCGCCGACGCGTCGTTTATTCGACGGTTCCACGCCGAAGCCAAAGCCGCCGCTTCGCTAAACCACCCCAGTATCGTGAGGGTCTTCGACTGGGGAGAAGCAGAAGGGTCGCCGTTCTTAGTCTTTGAATTCCTCTCCGGGGGTACGCTGCGTAAGTACCTCGACGACGGACATGTGCTTAGTGTCTCCCAAGGGGCTCGCGTCGCCTTTGAAATTGCCCAGGCGCTCGCGTACGCCCATACCCGCGGGTATGTGCATCGCGACATCAAGCCGTCGAACCTTCTCTTTGACGAAGAGGGTCGAATTCGAATCGCCGACTTCGGCATCGCGCGTGCCTTGTCTGAGGCCGCGTGGACAGAACCCGTCGGCTCGGTAATGGGCACAGCGCGCTATGCCTCTCCCGAGCAGGCTCTTGGTGGCGCGACTAATCAGGCAGGCGACATGTACTCTTTCGGTCTTGTGGTGATCGAGGCCATGACCGGCAAACTTCCTTTTGCCTCCGACACAACGGTGGCTACGTTGATGGCTAGAACGACCGGCGATCTGGAGGTTCCTGAGGCGCTCGGTCCTCTTCGGTCCTTGGTCGAAGGATTCTCAAAGCTAGATCCGGCGGCGCGCCTTTCGGCATCGCGCGTGGCGGATGAGCTGGCTCTTTTGGTTCGAACACTTCCGGTTCCCGAGCCGATCGATGTGCGTCACTTCGAGTTTTCCCCGACGGGCGGAGACCCGGTTACCCAAGTTGTACCGGTACCGCCAGCGCCTAACGCTAGCCCGTCCTCAAATGGGTCGGTCGCTGGCGATGGCGCTATCGGTGGGGAGGATCCCTTCGGAGTCCCATTTGATCAAGACGATCAAGCTCGCCGTGACCTCGAAGTCCCGGTCCCGGTTGATAACACCACGGTGCTTTTGGCTCAGGAGTCTTGGGCGCAGGGGGCGAATAAGGGCGAAGGGCTGTCCGTTGAGCCGATTGGCGCTACGGCGGACGAAGTTGCGCCCTTGGCGGAGTCCAAATCCAAGCGCCGCGCGGTTCTGCGTTCTCGTACAGCCAAGATTGTGCTTGCGGCAGTTGCCGTGAGATCGGA
>JAJYGZ010000324.1 GCA_021790495.1 Actinomycetes bacterium | reverse complement strand
TATCCATGAATTTAGAAGCGACTCAAGTTACGGTCGCCCCAGCACACAAGGTTCTGATCGTGTCGACACCATGGTATCCGACACCTCCTCCCGCTTACGGAGGGATAGAGTCCGTGTGCTGGAATCTTTCCCGCGGGCTCGCGGACCTGGGTTGCGACGTAACGTTATTCGGCGCAGGGCAAAGCGCGCTTGATCACCAAGGAGTGCGACGGGTAAACAGTTTCGACGTCGCTACCAGCAATAAAATGGGAAGCATCGCTCCCGAAGTGGAACACCAAAGCGCCCTGATCGACTTGTTGCGTAACGAATCCTACGGTCTGATCAGCGACCACAGCCTCTTTGGGGCCATGATCGGTCTCGCGGCGGACGTGCCTACTGTGGCGACGGCACATCGAATTATCGCCGGAGAGTTCGAGGGCGCATACCAGCGCTTATCGGAACAGCTTCCGTTGGTGGCGATTTCACACCGCCAAGCCCGCATCGCGCCCAGCGTGAAGGTCCACGCGGTGGTGCACAACGGAATAGACACTGACCTTTTCCTGCCAGCAAACGCTCCCAGCCGCGATTATCTGCTCTTTTTGGGCTCGATGAATTACCAAAAGGGCGTCCATTTGGCCATCGACGCCGCAAAGCGTCTCAACCAGCGCCTAATTATCGCCGCAAAGTGCCAAGAGCCCCACGAACTGGCTTACTTCGAATCCCATATCGCGCTACACCTCTCGCATCGGATAAGTTACGTCGGCGAGGTTGGAGGATCCCAAAAGGTCGCGTTGTTGGCCAACGCCCAAGCATTGATATTCCCGGCGCTCTGGGAGGAGTCCTTCGGCCTGGTTATGGCCGAGGCGTTGAGTTGCGGAACTCCCGTAGTGGGCTTCGACATTGGCGCCGCCTCTGAAATAGTCGATCACGCAAAGACCGGATTCCTGGTGCAGAACTTGGATGAGATGGTCGAATCACTCGGCCAACTTGACTCACTAGACCCCCTTCACGCCCGTCAGATCGCAACTGCGAGATTCGATTACCGCCTCATGGCTCGTCGCTACCATGCGATCTTCTCGGGCGAAGTACCCGGTCAGGTTGTATCACAGGATTCAGAACCCGCAATGCGCTGAACGCCTCTGGATCCGGGCTCGGGGTTCTCGATCGGCTTTGGTCCCATGTCTCTCGGATCACCCCTTATCAAGTTGGTTATCCAAGCGTCCCCCTCTATCGAATTAGCATGTCAGAGCTGGATTGCTAGTCTCAATCTCAACTAGAGCTAGAGACTCACCGCGGGCTGGCATAGACAACTTGACGTCCTTCACCGTTGAAGTCGCCTATTGCTTGGGCACAAGCAGGATGTCGGATACCACCATCCTGGCAGCATCTAAAAGTCCGGGTATCGTTTTGCGAGCGTTGCCCGTCAAGTCGCCATAGGCTATAGCTTGGCAAACGGAGTCGGCGGCGTTATTTTGCCCTTGGCAAGTTCCGCATGCCGAATAAATTCGCCTCACATTTAGAAGGGTGTCGAGTGGTAAGTTCGGACGAAAGCAACCGGAGCTTCGCTAAGTACCTTGGGACCGATGAATTTCACTCGATCGAAAAACTGGTAATCCAACTGTTCGGTTTGGTGGGCGGTTCATTGAGCGGGGCGACCGAGGCTCTCCTTTCCGGTGACCATCGCATTGCGCGCGACCTTATCAAGCGCGATGAAATGGTGGACGAGTTGTACCGAAATATCCAAACATTCTCCTACAACGTGCTTCTCAACTCGAGCCGAGAAGAGGGTTCGATGCGATACCTGATCTCGATCTTGCGGATCATACCCGAACTCGAACGCTCCGGAGATCTTGCCGAGCACATCGCCCGGAGAGCCCTTCAAAACATCACCGGCGACTTGACTCCCCGAATACGAGGCATCATCGCCCAAATGGGTGACATCGGGATGCGGATGTGGGTCCTCACCGCCGATGACTTTGCCGACCACCGCAGTACTCGGCGGGATACCATCGAGTCGATGGACGACGAACTGGACGACCTTCAAGTCGCGCTCATCGCCGAGCTGGCCTCCGGAGCGGCCTCAATACCAGTTACTATCGAACTCGCGCTTGTGGCGCGCTTCTATGAGAGGTTCGGCGACCACGCGGTAAACCTCAGCAGAGTTCTTGACCTGCTCTGGACGTCTTAAAACCAACCAATGGTTCCAGGCTTCGCCACCCTGGCCACAGCGAAGCCGTTGCTTTCGCCCTTGGGGCCGGGGTTGGCGCTCGTCTGCAATGACGTGGCGACGTCCCGAGCTTCGCCCAGCCATTTATCGATGCCGGTCTCAAGCGGGCGCCCAAGACCCAAGTTCGGATACGCGAGCCAACCAGATTCCAGTTCGGCTACGCAGCACCACTTAATCCATCGAGAGCCCGGCCACGCGACTTCTTTCAAAACCGCGAGCCGGGCTCCCAATAGACATACAGCTGATCTCTTATCGCGCTCTAAACCTTCTTGGATTCTTCATCGCGATAGTAGTCCTTCCAAATGAAGCGATAAAGCTTGGTCTTTTCCGGGATAGCGCGCAGGCCAGGAATAAACGGCACAGCGACCATGATCCCCGACAGCCCGATCATCAACGCCCAAACCAACACATCGGCATTGCCGGAAGTGGACATCGGCTTGATCTGATAAAAGAAGGTGTAAAGCCACAACCAGGCCTGACCTGGATAGTTGCCCGTCTCATTCATCATTCCCCACTGCGAGCCCGTCAAATGCTGCGCTTGGGCGATACCAGCCATATAGCCACTATCGGCCAGGAAAAGCAACGGCTTGGTATAGTCCGTGCCGTAAAAGCCATTTCCCGAAAGCAAGGAGGTATCGAGCCCTCCCGAGCGCGCCATTACCAGCAATGACGACATCATCTCGGGAACCGGACCGTAAGTACCGTTTCGCACGATCACTTGACCACCAGAAGCCGTGGCCTTGTCAAGCGCCTTGGTGTAGTTGTCCAACCAACTGGTCTGTTGCGCGGTGCTTGCGCTGTTGTAACTCTGCAGCGCAGATGTCAGCGCAGGGTTGTACACAACGGTTTCAAGCGGCTTGAGAACGAAGTCTTGCGCCGGGTTGACAGGAATCGTCACACCGAAGATCGACGGAAGCGAGAACGGGCCCAGCTTTTGCCCGGCGTCGGGAACGTAGTTATAGGGGTAGCTGTAAGCCGCGGATACCGAGGTGCCCGCCAGCTCGCTCGTGGCTGTCGTCACGAAGTCGATGGGATCGTTTTGGGCCCAAGATTGCAGCGTTATCGACTTCTCGTCCGGAGAGGAAAACACCACTGAAAACAAGATGGTGAGAATGAGAACGATAGCCATGGCGATCGTCCCCTCCTTCAAGATGTCGTAACGTCGGTACTTGCCGGTCCAGGGCATGTCGTCCGCCGGGTGCGTCTTGGCGCCCTTGGGCGGGAAAGGATGCACTACTCCGCGGAGACGCACCATGACAACATGGATTCCCACAATGATTCCGACCACCAATGGAAGAAGCACGATGTGCCACATCAGCATCTGTCCAAAGTTGAGGACGTTGAAGAAGGACCCGACGCCTGCGGCGTTAAGGCCATCCTTAGCCTGGGTGGAGATCCATTGCGAATCGAAGTTAAGCTGCGACAGGTAGCCGGTAAAGGCCGTGCCAACCGAAGCTAAAAATGCCAGCATTCCGGTAACCCATGTCATGGCTCGCTTACCGCGCCATGAGGCCATAAAGAACTTGCCCCACAGGTGGATGACCATGAAGAAGAAGAAAAATTCCACACTCCATAGGTGCAGCGAGTTGACAAAGTGGCCCTCGCCCGACTCGTGCCACCAGGAGGGACCTTTGAAGGCGAGGATAGCTCCCGAAAGAAGCACCACGACCAGCGCCGAAACCGTCAAGACTCCAAAGACGTATATCCATGACGAGACATACGATGGCTGGCGATCCGGAAGAAGCTTCTCCGGCGGGAGTTTTCCGTAAAACTTGCGGCGGACCTTGTTGGTCCACATGTCGTGGTCCTCAGGGAGTCCGCTTACGATAGTCTCGCGACTCTTGTCGTCCAGAAAAGTGGTCATGCCTGGTGCTCCTTGCTTTTGGGGAAGCGCAAAAAGATTGCCAGCAAAAATACGACCACCATCAGCACGACAACCACGAAGTTGGCCACCGATATAGAGATGACCCCGACTGTAATATAGTGCCCGGGGTGGTCAAGATTTATAAGACTGGCGAATATTGGGATCAGTGCCGCAATTGCCAACTTCAGACTCACCGCCTTTCTTGAATCGAACTACGAAACGTATCGAATAGCTAAATCTTCACCGATTTTTCCCTGCAAACTAAGTGACTTTCGACCCATAAAACCACAGAATACGTCCCGACCTGGCAACCAGATAATCAGATCGGGCGATACGTCGTCATAGAGCCAAAGATTCCAGGCCGACCGACGGCCAACCGGCTCGCGTGGATGCCAATGATGCCAACAGTATCACAGGTAGTGGCGCTCCATGAACTGGTTGGACCCCCACGGAGTCCAACCAATGATCTATCTCGACCGACCTGCGCGCCACGGCACCACATCGGATCCGACCGCTCTTGGCAGCCAGCCCCGCGAATGAGGGCCATGTCGCTTCGCTGCTCGATCGCCTAGGGCAACCTAAGCTCTGCCCCGATCTTCAACGACGTGCGACCTTATCAAATCCGCCACTTCGCTCTTTAGCGCTGCGAGATCTTCGAGGACATCTTTGTCCGCGCCTGTCCTTCCCGGCGGGTGCGCTTCATATCTTTGGAGCCCCGCCACGTCGTCATTGCCGTATTGCTTGAAGGAGGCGTGCCACTCGACTGCAAGTGAAAATGCCCTCATCGGACTTGAACCAGATGTGGCGATGCGAGCCGAATAATCGTCGAGTTGGCAAAAAGCAGGCTTGACGGCAGTCGGACAGTCCCTGCCTGAGGCCTCCGCTACGGGCCGGATTTGTCGGGTCGGAGAACCTCGAAAGGTTCAATCCGGCGACTCCTGGGTCGCGGGGGGAATAATTACCACTGCTCGAGTGGATCTCTGTGCCACCTGATGACTCGTTGACCCGAGCAAGGGAGCCAAGATATTGTGGCCGCGAGAGCCTAGCACGATGATGTCCGCATCCAGGCGCGCTGCGACGTCCAAAATCGCTGAAACGGGATTTCCGTCGGCAACTATGGTTTGGTAATCGACGCCGCTGGTGAGCAAAGGCGCGCACCACTCGCTCTCAAACTCCTCCACGATCGCCCCGCGGTGCAACTCGGTTGCAATCATCTCGCCGTGATGCAAGGAGGAGAGCAGGCCCAAGGAGTGCAGGACGATAAGCTCGGCACCCAGCGATCTTGCTAGATCGATCGACCAGCGCATCGCCGCCTCGGATGCGAGCGACCCGTCGACGCCAACGAGAATCTTTCCGATTGCCACTTTCGAACCTCCCAAATCATCGGCGAATCCGAAATCTCTCAGCCTGGGCGACAATTGTCGCCCACTGAGTGCGAGCAAGATCGAAGGCCCGGCGCGAACCGGCCGCCAAAATCCTAACCACTCGGGCTGGCCGATAGCAAAATGGCGTAACCGCGACCGGTCGAGTTCGCTAAGGTTATCAATGTGGGTATCAGAGTATTCTTGGTCGATGACCACGAGGTAGTTAGGCGGGGACTGGTAAGCCTCATCGAGCTTGAGGAGGACCTCAACGTTGTCGGCGAAGCTGGTTCGGTCTCCGAAGCACTGGCACGATTCGAGGTTGCCCGCCCCGATGTCATGATCCTCGACGTCCGCCTACCCGATGGCGACGGAATCGAACTGTGCCGAGATGTCAAGTCGCTTCACCCGGAAATCGCGTGCCTCATGCTCACTTCCTACTCCGATGACGAGGCACTTTTTTCGGCGATTTTGGCCGGAGCCTCCGGCTATCTCCTCAAGCAGATTAGGAGTAATGCTCTTGTCGATGCGATCCGAAGGGTCGCGCGCGGAGAGTCTCTCCTGGATCCGGCCGTTACCGCACGCGTCTTGCAACGGCTCCGCTCGCCGGCGATTGAGGACGACCTGATATCCAAGCTCTCGCCGCAGGAGAAAAAGATACTCGATTTGATCTCAGAGGGCATGACCAATCGCGAAATTGCAGAGTCGATGTACTTGGCGGAAAAGACCGTAAAGAACTACGTATCAAACATGCTCGCCAAGCTCGGAATGGGACATCGCAGCGAGGCCGCAGCTTACGCGGCCCGGCTATCGGAGCGCAAACGGCTCAAGGATCCAGGCTGAGTTAAAGACTCGGCGTCGCCCGCCACCCGCGTTTCAGCCACGCTAGTCGACGATGAGTGAAGCGGGAATGGGCAACGCCGATTGTCTTGAGGTTGATTCGACGCACAACTCTGAGGTGAATGTGACTTTGGACCCGGCAATTTTGGAAGTTCGGCTATGACAGAAGCGAAATTTAACACCCAAGCTAAAGATTACGGGTTAATGCGAGGCAGTTCCTAGTTAGGAGACAGAGATGGTAGAAGTTAGCTCCAAGGGGCGAGTTGTCGTAGGTATCGACGGTTCGCCAGCATCTGAACGCGCCTTGGCATGGGCGGCGAATGAAGCCACAATTCGCAACGCTGTGCTTGAGATCGCATACGTTTGGAGTTTGCCGAACATGGGATACGGCGGCTTTGTGGCTCAGCTCGACGATTTCGAAAAAGACGCTAAGGCCCTCCTTGACAAGGTAGAAGCTGCTGCAAGAGCGACCTACCCGGCGTTGAAAATCGAGGCCCTTCTTTTGCAGGGACCACCAGCTTTGGCGCTCATCGAGCGGGGAAAACTCGCCGACATGCTCGTTGTTGGATCTCGGGGCCACGGCGGGTTTACCGGGCTTATGCTGGGGTCGGTCTCCCAGCAATTGGTCCACCATGCGGTATTTCCGGTAGTGGTAATCCACGCCCCGCACCCCTAGGCGATGGCGCCCGCAGGACATGACTCCTGGTCGCAACCCCACCAGGACACGCCGAGTAAATAGCTGGCCCTAGAGAGCCCTCTCGCACAGGCCCGACGGGGGCGCGGAAAGGCCTTAGAGAAGCACCTTCGCCCCCACGGCGACCATCATTGGCCATCGCAACCCGAGCATGCCACCAAAAGGCCCCGCGTCTAGGGATGTCGCACCGGGTCGCGCCTTGGCCACTGCCTGGTTC
>JAJYGZ010000157.1 GCA_021790495.1 Actinomycetes bacterium | reverse complement strand
TTAGGTACCATCGCTTTTGACACCATTGCTATCGGAAATTAAGGTTCCCCGAAAGGCTTTCTCGAGCGTAGCAGCCTTGCTGTGTCGGTTGCGAGCGCAGGCGCCCGTTTGGCGGCGCACGAAATCGACATCGGCCTTGGTGTTGGGTCAGGAGGCGCGGATGTTGCGGCACGCCGGTGGTTGGCTTGTGGGCGGGATTGAAAGATCGCCTAATGCTAGGGAATTATCCCGGCAACGGTTTAAGCCCGACGGGAAGGTTCGGTCGGGAATCTGCGATGGAGAGTTTGCCCGAGAGGAGCTACGCCAGAGCCGATAAAGGCGGTGCGAGTCCGAACCCAAGCGTGGCCGGGCATGGCCTTTGTTGGCGCGGAACCCGAGGCTTCAAAAGAGAGCTGACCGCTTGCGAAAGGCCTGGGCTGGCCGTGACTCTTTTAGATGCGATAAGGGTTAGGAGAAACTCGAGGTTTGCCTGGTTGCTGCGGGCAAATAAGGAGACTGACACATCTTCAAATCGCTCTGCATTCATCGCCAGTACGCCTAACAGGGGGGAGGGAACTGGATTGCGTGAAAGCAAGATCGTCCAGGAGTATTGGTTCGCCTGTCCCAGGGCAAACCTCATATCGGCGACATCGTAGAAGAAGGGCGTTGTGGAGTTGGTAGCGAGGATGCGCCGCACCGGAAGTTCTGTGTCATTCATCAAACGCGCGAACAGCTTGATTGGGAGGTCGAGATTCTGAGCGAGCCGAAAGCGAACCACGTAGTCGATATCGAGGCAAAGACGCTCGAGGACCGATATCGGGGTCGCAGCGTTGTTTGCCACCCACCCGCGTACTGCTGGCACCACATCGTCGCTAAGGCGGTCTATGGCTGCTCGAGACAGATTGGGGAACTTTGCGACCGCGCCTCTGACTCGCCACTGTGGATGCGATGCGAGCCGGTCCAAAAGATCCGTGTGGGGTACGCCAGAGCCTGGGTGCAAACGCGAAGATCGCGAGACGCCGTAAAAGCAGGCCAGTTCTTTGAGCAGGTCATAACCGCGACGCAGACCTTGGAATTCAACCGATCGCGTAGGATCAAAACCTTGATCCAAGGCGATCTCCAAGAGTTCCGCAAGGCCATTGTTTCTGTGGCTCGGAACCTCGCATACGAAGTTACGCGATCTTTCCAGTCCGAGATTGCAGTTGCCGCCCCATAGGAGGCCGCAGCTAATTTGTCCTTGGAGGCCACAAGTAGTCGATCGCTTCGATGGGTCTGGCTCCGCAGTCATACGGTGCGGCGCTGCCCAGATTCGGCCGGATTTCACTGCGGGGGAAATCTCATTGTGGGTGCCATTTCTATGCTCAAAGGATTTGGATTTTCCTAGCTGGCGACGCGAATTTCGATCCACTGGAGTCTCCGTCGATTTATCTACGGGGCGCAATGCGCGCCATTGGTTATAGATAGAGGATCGTCACAGAGAGTGAAATTCTTGAGCGCCAACTTGGAAGGTGAGCTGCGGTTCACCACTTATAGGCGTGATATCCTCGTACTCAAACGGAGGGTGGCTATGTTGAAATTGCAGGCGGGAGGCTCGATCTTTCCGAGCTAAGACATGACCTTCAATTGGGTGTTAAAAATAGTCTCCCTCCGGATCAACTCTGGGGGTGCAGGTCCACGTCGATTCGGAGGGAGAGGAATTCCTGGCAATTGTCGCAGGAAACTGGGTACTAAACCATTACGCGATCCAGCGCATGGCGCAATACGGAGCGGGCGGCTTCTCTGCCCTGGGCCATCGCTTCAACCACGGTCGACGGGCCGATTAGGGCGTCTCCGACTACGTAGATGTTCCTTGCGAAAGGCTCGCGAGCGGCGTTAGTCGTCTGCTCGCGTGACCAAGACAGAGGTCCGATCGCCGGGTTGCGGCTTTCGTGAAAGATGCCGCTCCCCAGCCAGGTACGATCCACGAAACTCGCTGGGTCTGCCCGTAGCGGATTTTGCGGAGCAAGATCACCGAACTCTTTGGTAAGGCGATAACCGAGTGCCAGTACGACATAGTCAGCCTTTATCTTCTCCTCGGTACCCGCGATGACTACCGGGAGTTTGGTCGCGTCCTCGTGCTTGGTGCGTACCAACGTGACCGTCTGGTGGTCGATCTTGGAAGCGGTATGGAGGAACCTTACCTCCACCCCTTCGGCGCGGGCCTCGGCCAGTTCGTCGCTGCGGACTTTGCCGAACCGCTCAGCCACCCATTCAACGCAGATTGGCTTGGCGCCAAAGCGAATCGCCATTCTCCCCACGTCCATGGCTGTGTTTCCAGCACCAACTACGAGGATGGTCTTATCTTTGAGTTCGGGAAGCTCTTTCGCTTCTAGAAGCGCCTCGCCAGTCGCGGCAAGAAAGTCCATGGCGTCCGATACCCGTCCGGTCTCCATTCCCTCGATCGGAGGCTTGATCGGGCTCCCTGCGCCGTGTGCCAAGATGACCGCGGTGTTGTCTCGCGCCAATGCTTCGAGTTCTGTCGCATCGACCCGATGCAGTAGCCTCAGGTTGACGCCAAGCTCTTGCAGCGTCCGCCACTGTTCCATAACTTTTGCTACGGGAAGAGTGAATTCCGGAATCCCATGATTCAACAGCCCGCCGGGCTCGGAATTTGCCTCGTAGACCGTAACCGATGCGCCTCCGCCTACCAGTTCCCAAGATGCGGCCATGGCCGCGGGGCCAGAACCGACGATTGCGACTGACCTGGTCGCCGAACTGGTAACGGACGGGGGAGTATGGATCTCGGAATTGTCAAAGACATACCGCTCCACCAGCCCGATAGCGACCGGCTCGGCACCCGCGAGACGCCAAGAACACGCCCCTTCGCACTGCGCGCCCTGGTTGCAAACTCTTGAACAGATAGAGCCCAGGTGCGTTGTGTCTTCGAAGATCGAGCGCGCTTGGTCGATGTTTCCCTCGACCACCGCATGCATTAGGGCTGGGATGTTGTTATGCGCCGGGCATCCCCGCACGCATGTTGGGTCTGGGCACTCGAGGCAGCGCGCGGCTTCGGCCATCACGTCGTCAAGCGTGGCGAAGCCAAGGCGAGTCTCTTCCCAGGGTTGCACAGCGGGAATTGAAACGTGGGCAATCTCGTGGCGGTGGCTCGGGGTAGTTTCGGGCTCTCCGTGAACGAAGATCGCCGAGAACGGGCAAGTGCGCTCGCATTGGTAGCAGCCCACGCACAACTCGTTGTTGGCGGTAACTATCCAATTGGTCTCGTCGAAGCCGATTGCACCGGTTGGGCAGCGTACGTAGCACTCCTGGCAACCCGCACACCGATCGGCGAGAACTTCTACCACGCGCGACGGTTGTCCAAGTGGGTTGTTAGAACGGGAGGAAAATGTGATTGTCATATTATTTATGCCTTCGCTTCCTAGTTAGCGGCTTGCATTGGAATGTAGATCAGCGTCATTGCGATGCCCATGGCAAGAATCACCAAGATGAAGTAGCTGCGTGCCAACACGGACTTGGGGTTGGCTAAAACCAAATCAGTTTTGGCGATCTTCCTAGCTGCATAGACCGAACCGAGTGTTCCCAGCACCATGATGCCGACCTGTACTGCGATGATCTTGGGATCCTGGAGGATGTGGTACTGGTAAAGCCCGTTCGCGCTGGCGCCAAAGGGATGGGCTACCGCGGGGACGATTCGAGTGGCATGCTTGAAGAACTTAGGAAGCTGCCGTGCGAAATAGTCAGCTCCAATAGCCGGCACCAAGGCGTACATCCCTGCGACGAACCAGTTGCGGAACTCGCTGCGCCGAAGCATGAAATTCCCCGGAACCTTGCGAATCGTTCCGCTTGAGAAGACCATCGAACCCAGTTTGAATAAAAGGGTCGGTACCGCTGCCAAGAGAGCGATCAAGCCGAAGTAGTCAATTGGGTTCGGATATTGGGGGAAATAAGTGTGTGCATTCAGCCAATTGTCCAGCGGAGCATAGAAGCCCATGGCGTTGACTTGCTGGAAGGCTACCAAGCCGAGAAGCACGGCTGCTGTTGCGGCGATGTCCATCCGCTTGCGGCTTGGAGCTATCACGGACGTAAGCGGCTTTTGGACGAAGAGGCCGATGTTGTCTGTGGGGCAAGCCTTGTAACATTCGGTGCAAAGTCCGCAGTATGCGTTGGAGTCCGCGCTTCCTGGCCAAGTGTACCAAGGACAGCCGAAGCCGTCTTCGCCACCACGCATACAGGACTTGGTGGAGCACTCCTGGTAAGCGTTGCGGTCCTTGGTCCTAAATCCGGCGAATGACCCCATCGCTCCGACCGTTCCGATCAAAGAACTCAGCGGGCAGAGGTAGCGGCAGAAAGTACGACGCTCGAAAACGAGAAAGACGATCAGGGCCGAGGCGACGATCCCGATCACCATGAAAGAAGTGTCATGGGGCGCGCCTGGTCCAGCGATGTTGAAGAACTCTTCGATATAGGTGAGCCCTACAAAGGCACCGACCGAGGTGAGCAACCCGTAAGAGGCGAGACGCTCTGGGAATTTTAGACCCAAACCGAGAGCGCTTTGGGTCCGCTTGAAGAAGGTTTTGCGCTGGATCCACTCAGCGAAACCACCGAACGGGCACATCGCGCACCAAGCGCGACCTACAACGACCATCAGTACGAATACCACGCAGAACCAGATGTACCAAGTAATCGCGGTTGCGAAGTTGAGTCCAGGCGAAACGGTACCCGCCAAGCCGGAAAAGATCACCAGCCAGAAGATAATCTGATTGGGAACGATTAGTCCGAATTGGAGCCACCGCTTGTGGAGTAGCTTCTTTACTAACGGAATCTTCGCAAGATCGATCTTTGGATCGGTCTTGGCAAAATGCGCAGCCGTATCCGTAGGAGCTTTTGCCCTCAAGTGGATCGCGACTGCAACCGGATCTGTAGCCTGTTCTTTTTGCTTGGGATCCGTGACGAATGTCATTGATCAGCACCCCCTGTTTATTAAAACGTTAAGTAACGTACTAACCATTTAGTTTCTCACTATATATAGCATTGTGAGTGATGACTTAAGTCCCTTTCGGATAGAAGCCTTTAGTCCTTTTTGAGGAGATGATCGATGGATGTAGCGCTTTCGCGGCGCGGGGATTACGTACTTCGCGCCGCGATCTATCTTTCTCGCGCTTTTTTGGAGAATCGCTCGAGCAAGGTTCGAGAGGTCGCCGAGTACACCGAGATACCGGTGAGCTTTGTTCCCCAAGTGATGTCAGACCTCCTGCGAGCTGGCCTTGCGACCTCTCGCGCGGGACGCAACGGCGGCTACTGGATTGCGCGGGACCCCGAGACAATTTCAGTGTTGGAAGTAATCGAAGCTGGAGAAGGGGAGATCCATTCCGACCGCTGCGCCATGGGTGACGGGCCCTGCTATTGGGAGAACGTATGCCCATTGCACGAGGCGTGGCGCTTGGCGCTCTTGTCGTTTAGGCAGGGCCTTGAGGGATCGAATTTGGGCGAGCTTGCGCGCCGCGATGCTCAACTTGAGGCGGGGACCTTGGCGGTACCTGCAAACAGCCACCGCAAAAAAAAGAGCAGGTCCGCGGTTACGAGCGCACTCAACCCAGGCTGAGTCGTTACGTGCCCGCTATCTGGCGTTGCGGAGCCGAAACGGCAGCCGAGCTCCGAACTTTCTCCCGAGCAAGGCAACAGCCGTGGTCCAAGTGCTGTCCCTGCCAGCAATCCGCGTGAGGCGAGATCGGCTCGGTTGTGCACTTGAGGACCCAGGGCGCCAAGATGCCCGAGTGGAACCATGTAGTTCTCGCCGTCTTTTTGGTGAGCAATGGCTGAGTGTCGGCTTATTCTGTTTGTGGCGAGAATAATGGCGTCGCGCATTGGAAGGCCAGGGGAGTAGCAATGGGCTTTGAAGTAGTAATCGAGGTGCCGAAAGGCTCTCGCAACAAGTACGAGATCGATCACGAGACCAAGGCGGTCTGGCTCGACCGAGTTCTCTTTACGCCCATGGCTTATCCGCTCAACTACGGATACATCGAAGGGACCCTCGGCGAAGACGGCGATCCGCTAGACGCGCTGGTGGTTCTAGAGTCCGAATTGGTACCGGGGTGTCATCTCAAAGCCCGGGCGATCGGAACTTTCGTAATGTCGGATGAAAAGGGTCGTGACATAAAGCTGATTTGCGTCATCGATGGCGATCCGCGCTTCGATCATCTCCAGGATATCGATGACGTCGATTCTTATCTAAAAGACGAGATCTCACACTTCTTCGCGCACTACAAGGATCTTGAACCCAAGAAGTTCGCTACCATTGAAGGCTTCTCGGACCGAGCGACCGCCAAGCTTGAGCTTGATGCGGCGATCGCGCGATTAGCGGCGCACTGAGACCAGTTTCGATGCTGACCAATTATTTTCCCCTACCCGGATAGGAGAAATAACGTCAATGGGCTAGAGTGACAGATGTGACGATAGCGACAGAAACGACAGATAGCAGTTTGGATTCCGAGCGTTATGCCGAAGTTGCTGCGCTCGTTGAAATGATGAGACCAGCCGTGCAGGCCGACGGCGGAGACCTATCATTACTTGGCGTCGACGCGGTCGGCGGAGTTGTGGAGGTCCAACTCAAGGGGAGCTGCTCGTCTTGTGCGATCTCCTCGGTCACTCTCCAGGCTGGAATTGAGCGCATTATCAAAGGGCGCCTGAAGTGGGTCAATGAGGTAGTTGGTTCTGTGGATGAGAGCGCCGACTTCGAAGAGTCAGTATCGCTAGGACGGGGTGGCTACATCCCTCGCAAAACCTATTGATTCATTGGATTTGGCTCTAAAGAATTCGGACGCTTAAATGCGGTCCCTTGATTCGGTAACGGAATTTGTTGAATTTCTCGATTCGACGCCTTCCTGTTCAGGGCCTAAATCGGGTTTCATGGCGCCCAAATCCGCATCTCGGTCTTGTAACCTCTTAGCGGCAGTGCTGTTTGACAAAAGGTTAATCTAAGGCATGCGATTTAGCCCGTTGAGGAACGCGATCGCGCTTCTGGCCGGAACTGGTTTGCTCGGGCTGTCGGCGATCTTCGTGATGCCGACGATACAGAACTTTTCCGTACTCAAGGAACGCGGTACATTTTCAGCACCGCTGACGCTTCGGCCGCTGGCTGTCCCCAGTCAGATCCTTGACTCTCAGGGCAACTTGCTCTACCTTGTGCAAAATGGAGAGTATCGCACTCCAATCGCACTTTCTAGATC
>JAJYGZ010000372.1 GCA_021790495.1 Actinomycetes bacterium | reverse complement strand
TTCCTGAAGTTGGAGGGGAGATTGCTAGTTTAGGGAGTCGAAGGCGTCGTCTACAACTCGGACTCGGAAGGCACCAGTTTTTAGGTGCCACGATAAATTGCTTATGATGGTACCGAGGGGTCTCTTGTGGTGACAGACAAGTTCAGAGCTGAAAATAGGACAGGCAAGTCACGGTTGCGATAGCCGTTTGGGGAGCGTGTGCTTCTTTCTGACTTCCCTCCTAGTTTTAAAGAAGTGCTAGATATTGCCTAGGGTCACCCGACCTTTGCGTATTGATTGTGTGTTGGCCAATTCCAAATACCGCGCAACGACTCGAATCCCGATCATGGAGAAGGTTCGGGTTGCGAGGAGATAAGAGTCTCATCTCCGATGTCGGCACCGCCGAGGACGAGCTGGGCATGGCGACGCTGCTCCGTGAAAGCGTGAAAGACCCTCGTCGAGCCTCCGTATACCGACCAGCGTCGGCTGGCACTTGGGTTAGATGCCAGCTTTAGCGGCCTTAGAACCGTAGG
Source organism: Actinomycetes bacterium (assembly GCA_021790495.1). Classification (GTDB taxonomy): domain Bacteria; phylum Actinomycetota; class Acidimicrobiia; order Acidimicrobiales; family Acidimicrobiaceae; genus Acidithrix. Next base: position 6,758 of record JAJYGZ010000372.1, on the reverse strand, counting down.
CGAGTACCGCTACGGCGCACTACTGGTTTCTGGCCACTTGCGAGATCGGCCCAGAATCAGAGAGGTAGGCATTTCCACCGCGGATCGGCGCGAACTTGCGACGGCCAAGGCCTCTATCGGAGTTTCCTCAGCCGTAGGGCATGATTGCAATCGCGACTTCAATGCTTCACTCAACGAGGTCCGGATCTTTCGCTTCATGGACCAATAGGCCAAGAGGTGCTTCCCTCGCAATTACCGTGGAAACCCCCGTACGAAGGAAACTCCATGTAATCGGCGATTGGGCAACTCGGAGGTCGCAATTCCGTGTTGCTCCCTATCCCGTCGCCCAGCATCGACTGATTGAGAGGTTCGGATTGGTGGTCGAATCGCGCAGGTGGGGAAACAACACCGCTAGTCGCAGTTGCTACGGACGTGTGGGGGAGCGCGTGCTTCTCATTTTGGGAATTTGACGATGTTCGGAGTAACCAGCTGAATCGTATCATGACCAGTTTCGGGTTATCGCACGCCGAAGATCGAGGTCTGTAGCTAAGGTAAAGCCGATCTCTGCTATAGGTTGAGACTCGATATCCACCTAATTAATAGATTTACACAGCTGTGGATAAGTCTGTGCATAAGCTTTATATTTCGCTAAACCACCTGGTCAGAGCGGTCGAGATGGCAGCTGCCAGATCATGGGGCACACCGTTTCTGATCTGATCCGCGTCGAGCGACAAAGTTACGCATGGGGCTTTGGTGAGCTGCAGAATTCTGTGACGTGATCCGACAATCTCTACCGATTTGGTGTCCATGGTGGATTCTTCGAGTGACGCCAGGAGAAACGTTGCCAGAGACTGCCCGACGCCGGATGTGTAATGGAAACCCTGGAAGTAGCTAACGACATTGCCTGAGTTGTCGTTGTTGTCTAGGTAGATGACCACGTCAGCACCAACATTATTAGAAAGCTCCGCGACGACGGCAGCATCGTAGTGGCAGAAGTTCACTACCCGGAAGCCTTCCTTAGCCAACGCGACGCGCGCCGCTTCGGCGGTCGAGGCCAATTCCAACCCAGACGCCAATACGATCGAGAAGCGTGTCGGGTGGCGCTTGAGTTCTCCAAGCTTGATGAGTTCCCTGACGCTAGTTATAGTTACGGGGCTTCTTCCGAAGTTTCGTTGCAGTTCCGCAACGGTATCGGGCCCACATATTCCGTCGCCCACCATTCCGACGTTGATCTGGAATTCGCTTAGGGCTTTTTGAGTGGTGGGACCGAAAATCCCGTCGACCTTTCCGGGGTCGAACCCGAGCCACGACAGCCGTCCTTGCAATTGGGCGACGTCATCGCCACGATTCATCGGGCTTTTCAGGTATAGCAAGCGGTCGCCAAGCTTCCAATGCGCCTCGATGATTACATGCCAAGTCGAGGCGTCGCAAACGGCGGTAGCCGGAATGCCTTTAGCGAACTGGAATGCTCGAACCTGACTCTTTGTCGACGGTCCGTATACGCCAAGCTCGTCGACTACGACGAACCCGCACTGCGTCAAGAGTCTCTGCAGGTGCGCAATCGAAGAGGTGGAAGACTTCTCAACAATGGGTAGATCCAAGTCGGGAGACTCCAGCGAGGGTGCCGCGGCTAAAGGTGCGGTTCGATCTCTTTCATCAACGCTGACTTCGAGCGAGCTCCAATCAGGCGCATGACCGGCTCGCCTTTCTTGAACAAGATCAGCGTCGGTATGCTCATCACTTCGTACCGCCGAGCCGTCTCGATATTGTCGTCGACGTCTAGTTTGCCGATCTCGAGGATCCCGGCTTTGTCCTTGCCAATCTCTTCGAGGATCGGAGCTATCATCTTGCACGGGCCACACCATTCTGCCCAAAAGTCTACGAGCACTAAGTCGTTGGCCAACAGAGCTTCGTCAAACGAAGAGTCTTTCATTACAATCATGGGTTCGCGGTTCTCTCTATTTTCAAAGTTTTCTTCTTACAGAGTAACAATCGATGGCTGCGCGGGTATTCCTAGCCGTGGTGGGTAGCCTCAAGCCACCGCTCGACGTCAATCGCCGCCATGCATCCGGATCCTGCAGCTGTTATCGCCTGGCGGTAAATGTGGTCCTGAACGTCGCCGCAGGCGAAAACGCCCTCGACGCTCGTTCGGGTACCGTCATGGGTAACAATATAGTTCGACTGATCCATGGACAGAAGTCCCTGGAAGACGGAGGTATTTGGTTCATGGCCGATCGCTACGAACAAACCCGTTACACCCAGCTTGCTCTGCTCGCCGGTTACGGTGTTCTCGAGAAGGACCCCCTCAAGCGCCGCATCCCCAAGCAGCTCGACCACCCGAGTGTTCCATTCGAAGACGATCCGCGGGTTGGCTCGCGCGCGATCCTGCATAATTTTCGAGGCGCGCAACTCCGACCGGCGGTGGATCAAGTGGACCTTGGTCGCGAATTTCGTTAGAAACAACGCTTCTTCGAGCGCCGAGTCTCCGCCACCGACGACGCCGATTTCCTGGCCGCGGAAGAAGAAGCCGTCACAGGTGGCACAAGTAGAGACGCCGTGTCCGATCAATTCGATCTCCTTGGGGAGACCTAGCATTATCGAACGTGCGCCGGTCGAAATGATCAGGGCATCTGCACGGTAACTAGGCTCGTCTCCTCCTTGGTCTGAGGTCCAAAGGGCGAATGGACGAGAGCTAAAGTCAACCTTGGTTACCTTGGCCGAGTGGAACTGCGCCCCGAAGCGTTCTGCCTGGGCCTTGAAGTTGGTCATCAACTCGGGCCCGTCGATTCCGTTGATGAAACCCGGATAGTTCTCAATTTCTGTCGTGAGCATAAGCTGTCCCCCAGGCTGGTCCGAGGTCGAGGAGATCTCACCTTCAATAACCATAGGTTCGAGATTTGCGCGCGCCGTATAGATCGCCGCCGTGAGTCCAGCTGGCCCGGACCCGATGATGGCGACTCTTACAGACTTGGTATCCACTTATTGCTCCTTGGCCTTGTTCAATCTCTTTGACCAAAGTAAGAACCCCAAAACGGTGAAGATCAATCCCAACACAAGGTAGGTGATCCAGACGTGCGAGGCAAAGGCGTAAACAGTTAAGAGTCGGACCAATCCGACCAGCATTAGCGTTCCCACGACCATTGCAAGCCCAATACCCAGCAGGCCGTAGATTATCCAACGCGTGAGACGGTAGATCGGGCTAATCCCCTTCTCTCGGACGGCGTCCGTGGTCTCTACGACGAGTTGGGCCGCCCTTTCGGGCCACTGCACCTTTAGGGATCCAGATTCCTGGCTCTTACTTTGGTCTGCCATATTTTCTCCACGTCCCGATGAATCAAAGTGCCTTCGGTAAAGTTGCTTTCTAGGCTAGTTAGGTTTGCCGACTTAGTCGAACTTAACGCAAGTTAGCTTCCATGCCGCCACCTAATGGGGCAAACTGAAGTAACGGATTTACGGTGCGGACACACCGCTCAAGTCGGGTCGGTGAGGTCGAAGTCCTGCCTGTCAACCGATGGGGGCCTAGACGGTCCAGCTCGGTTGTCTCGCGCGGTTCGTCGGGCTGGCTCATCGACTAAGCGCTAGCTACTTAGACACCCATCGGGGGTCCGTCGGTCCGACGACGCAAACGAATTACTTAGTTGATTTGTCTTCTGTTTGAGATCTAACTTTCGCGGTCGAGGGACGGTACTCCGATGGGTGCCCGGGATCGCTGACCGTTTCGTGTGCAATTCCGGGTACGTGTCGTTCGGGGTACATGGTAGTGGCCTTGTGTGGAGGCAATTTGCCAACCTCCAAGCTTGCGACTGACAATTACTATCCTGTCCGTCGCGAGACCCGAACCCGCAAAGCTCTGGTTGGATGGAGCGCCCGATGTCGACTCGTTCCGAACTTGATATGAGCCGACAAATCGTCGGAAGCACCCAGTGGGTTCAATTGACGATTTTGGTCGAAGGGCCGATCTTTTCCCTTATACCAAAGAGTGCGCCGGGGAACCGCGCAGCAACCTACACTAATATCTGAAATATAGTATGCCAGATGCATGAGTGCCGCTCGGACGCTCGGTAGTCATCGGCATCTTCCTAACTGGAGGTATCTTCGTGTGTGCTAATCGCCTTTTGAATTCCATCGAGCAACGGCGGCCGATTGTGGGTAGCGCCCACATGATCAGGGACGAAGCGGTAACTGAGTCCCTCCGAGGTGTCGCGGCCGACTTTCTGCTCGTGGACATGCAGCACGTCGCATTCGGTCTCGAGTCCCTCCAAAGGGTTCTTATCGCCCTAAATCCGACTGAACTTGCCGTGCTGGTGAGGGTCCCGTCCAACAATCACACCAGTATTGGTCAGGTTCTCGACTTGGGGGCGGCGGGTGTGATAGTGCCAATGGTAAACACAAGACACGACGCAGTTGCGGCTGTCGCGGCGGCGAAGTATCCACCTGATGGAATCCGAAGCTGGGGTCCACGTCGGGTCGCCTCTTTCCATGGCGATGCCGCCAGCTACGCTCAAAGCGCCAACGATAATGTCTTGGTTTTTGCTCAGGTGGAGACGAAAGAGTCGGTCGACAACCTTGACGATATCCTGGCCGTACCTGGTCTGAGTGGCGTGATGATTGGCCCAGCCGACCTTGCCATCTCACTGGGATACATGCATGATAGGGACAACCAAGTAGTACAGGATACAGTCCAGGCTGTTCTTGATCGCTGTCTCGAAGTCGACGTGCCGTTCGGATTCTTTGCGCCGAACATCGAGCGCGCACTGTACTGGATGGAGCGCGGCGCGTTGATCATCAACTGCTCGTCTGACGCCACGTTCGTCGCTGAGGGTTTCGCTCGAGTGGCAGCTGCAATGGCAGCTGCCCAAAAAACCACGTCCTAGCCGCACCAACGTGTTTGGCCCACGATAGTAAAGTTATCGCACTGGTGGATACTCGCACTGGTTTAGAAACGGTGGATTGTCCGCTGCTGCCGGTTGAAACGGCCTTCGGGGGTTTCCCGGGCTGCCTTCGGTCTTGAGGACCTGTAGCGGCACGTTGTGCGAAGCCCCAACAGGTTCTCAAAGTCGTCGTATGTTGTCAGAAAGCCGTAGCGAGTTCTCGGATTGTTTGGGAGCGAGTACCCAAGTTATTTCGGGGGCGTCCGATCGAGCGCGCAAATCATTGAGGGGAAGCAGCGCCAACGGGCGGATGACTTTCGGAGCCGGTGGAAACGTGCAGGATCAGAGCAAGTGGCATCCCGAGTTGCTGGGTCTTTCTAGGGCGGTCTGGCACCTATACATCCAAACTTTCGGCGCAATAGCTACATGTATCTCGCCGTCCCTGGCAGACATGAGGGTCACGGCAAACTTGCTTACGTGTCTGCCCATGCTATGACGCAGCTTCTGGTTTCAGCCCATCACGTCACAGTCCGCTTTGGAGCAACGCTACCTGGAAATCAGAACAATTTGTGCGGCGTTCTGGCTGCGGTTGCGTTAGTTCAGGAACATTCGCGCCCGTCGGTGTGCAGCGCAAGAATGGTTCAAGGGCGCGAACACCAACGTCAAGAGGGTATGAATCTAAAGATCCCGCAGCGACAACAAACGTGATGCTTGCCGAAGAGCCTGAGTTGCACAAAGTCCCCCCAGTAGGCGGGCCAGTGGCGATAATGCCCGGACAGGGTAACCGTGTTCGCCTGAGACACGAGGCTTTCTTAACCCTTCGGGGCAGCGAAAGACGCTCGATCAGAAATGACTCGCATCGATGTTGCGCGCGCTACACAGCAGATTCTGCTTGACCGACGTCCCACTTCATTGATGGGGCGCGACGAAACTTTGAGTCGGGAATGCCCAAGATTTCTCGGTAGTTCAGCTATCGAGCAGCGCTTTCGCAAATTTGCCAAGCGGGAATTGACCAAATGTCGGCGCAATTAAGAGTATTTCGAGAAAGCGAACGAAATACAGACTTGACTTAAGATAAGATCTCGGATATCGTATCGGATGTATCCAAGGGACGAAGCGACTCGGCGGGAACCGTAGGTTCTGCAGTGACAAAAAAAAGATCGTCCGAGGGCGCGCTAAAGGGGATGGGGGGTATCATTTTGCGGCTTCGAGCGGGATGTTTTTCTTGAAATCCACGCGTGGACACGCACTAGTCCTTTGGGCCGAATTGACTGGGGTCCGACTAGTCGGCGAACGTTGCCAATCCCGAAGTCGGGTAGGCGCTTCCCGACAGCGTCTTTCCTGGGTGACGCATGGTTCTGGGGTGGCCGTGGCTTGTCGGTTTCATCGATGCATCGGCTTGGTAATTATATTCCGCCCCATAGTAACTATTTCTACATAGCCCGAGCCGCCTTTAGAACCGCATCCGCGCAATACGTGGCAGGGAAGAGGGATGGGTGCCTTGGTGGGCACCGCGCATCCAATCAGCAAGTGAAATCAAATCAATTCATTATCAAATCAAAGGAGAACCATGAACAACCAGCCCGAACCCGTGAGCCCAAAGCCACTAAGCCGTCGTAACTTCATTCGGTATTCCGGTATGTTGGGTGCCGCTGCGGCTGCGACGGCGGCACTTGGAGCTTGTGGGACGACGACAACGCCGACTTCGGCTACGGCGTCAACAAGTCCAGGAAATTCGGCACCGACTGGGTCGGTTGTTGCCGGGTTAGCGTACAACCTCGACACGAGTTTCGATCCGATGCTGGCTTCGGGAGCGGCCGCTCTTGCACTCAATATGCATGTATTTGAGGGCTTGGTCGACATGAATATGCCAGACCGCACGCCGTACAACACACTCGCCGAATCCTT
>JAJYGZ010000179.1:612-7278 GCA_021790495.1 Actinomycetes bacterium | reverse complement strand
CAGCGCCAGAGTGATGTGGAACCACCACAGCCCAAAGTGGAGCGAGTTCGCCGCACTCGCACCGATCCCAATCCCGCGCATAGCCTCGCCGGTTAGGTACCCCAACCAGGTCCACTTTTCAAACGAAGGGAAATTCGACCCATCGATCCGAAGGCCTTGGATGAGAATCCCGGTGAGGATGATCGCGATCAAGCCATAGGTGAAGACGTAATCGCCTAATATCATCTTGGCCCGCGAGTATCCGCCTTCGGGCTTCTGAGCACGGGTGTAGTCGAGTGCAACCGACTTTTTCTTGTCCCGCTCGCGCCGACCTGCCAGGCCCACGGCACCCACAATTGCGACGAGGCCAGCCGCGTCGAAGATCAGGTTGTAAGCGAGGTAAAAAGTTCCCTTGAAAAAAGAGCGCTCATGCCCACCGAAGATCCGAGTGATATTTCCGTAGACGTCGTAGTCGGCGCTGAGAATGATCGTCGCCGCCAACAGGCCGAGAAACCCCCAGAAGAGCAGGAGGTGCGCGGCACCGACCTCGTGATTCCGTTTGGAGACGGTGCGATTTCCCATCACATCTTGCGCACTATCAAACAGCGACACCGGCGCCGTAACATCGGCGACCTCGTTGTCGAGCCGGACACGGCGCCAGCGCGCCTGATCGACTTTTCGCCCGGCCAAGTACTTGCGCATGCGCAGCGTAAGGCCAAAGAAGAAAAACCCGATCGCAACCAGGGAAGCCAGGTAGAAGATCACCCGCCCGAGGTGATTCAACCCACCGAACACCTTCCTGGTTTCTACTACCGCGACAAGCCACATATCTTTTAGCTCCCGACCAAGTCGATCATCTCAGGAACCAGGTCAAAAAGGTCGACGGTAGTGCCGTAGTGGGCCACTTCGAAGATGGGAGCGCCGGCGTCGGTGTTGCAAGCAATGATCAATTCGGCGCTGCGCATACCTTCGAGGTGCTCCGGGGCTCCAGATATACCAAGGGCAAGATAGACCTTGGGCTTGACTTTCTTTCCCGATTTTCCAACCTGGTGATACTTGGGAAGCCATCCTTGGTCGATAATGGGCCGAGAGGCCGAGAGCGGCACACCGAGCGCGTCCGCAAGCTCTTGGACCATCTCGATGTTGGATTGACCGCCGATACCTCTACCCACCGAAACCAAAAGTTCAGCTGCGGTAATGTCGATGCCGCTGCGCTCTGGTTCGTTGAGAGAAACATGAGCCATCGAGACGTTGGAAGAATCGTGGTCGTGCTTGGCCACCGCCGCGCTTCCGCTGCCACGGCCGGCCTCGACCGGGAACGAACCCGGGATAACGCTTAGGCATGCGACCGTATCGCCCAGGTCGGCTTCGGCCATTAGCTTGCCGCCGTAGAGTTGGCTGGTGCATATGACGCTTGAGCCCTCAACGGCGAGATCGACAACGTAAGAGGCGGCGACGCCTCCCAAATAGCTCGCCAGCGACCCAGCCAGATCCAGACCGACGGTTCCAGTCGAAGTGAGAACCAGTCGCGGGTTGATCTCAGCGAGAACCCCGCGCAGCGCGTCTTCCCAACCCTGCGGGTTGTAGGGAAAGAGCAGCGAACCTTCGACGATATGAAGGTGATCGCAGGCGCCGAGCGCGTCGGAACCATCAGCGGTCCCCACTACGACGCAATGGAGCTCGCCACCAAGAGATGCCGCGATCTCTTTACCCTTGCCTAGCAGTTCGAATGTCGCGTCGGGAATTGCCCCGCCGATCTTTTCACTGATCACCACGACGTCATTTGAGGTGTTATTAGGCACCGTTTCCCCCTTATGAGTTGATAAGTCCCTTAGACCGGATTAGTTCCACGATCTTGGCCGCGACGTCACCGGGCTTCCCAGTGATCATTGTCGCCCCGCCCTTTGACTCTGGCGCATAGAGGCGCCGCACCTTGGGCTGAGCGATATTGTCGCCTCCGCTGGCCGCTACCTCTTCGATCCCGCCTGCGGCCATCGACGCTCGTATTCTTGAGATCGGCACATAACGCGGCGCCTGACGGGCCGCTTGGATTCCCAACACCAGCGGCATCGCCGCCAGCGAGGTAATCGTGGTGCCGCCGCCGATCTCCTGGGTGATCTTCACCTTGTCGCCCTCGGGTTCAACCCCAACCACGACCGCGGCGTGAGCCACGCCAAGGCGAGCTCCTAGGATTCCCGCCAGCTGTCCATCGAGATCGTCAGCCGCCTGGACGCCGGTAAGCACCAAGTCGAACTGGTTCTCCCCGAGCCAGGAGGCCAGAATCGCGGCGCGCGAAGCGGTCGAAGTCCAGCCGTCGAAATCTCCGGTCAGCTTGACCGCGCGATCGGCCCCTTTGGCGAGGGCACCGTAAAGGGATTGGTCGAAGTCGACCTCGTCGAGGCCGACGACAGTGACCTCGCCGCCGTGGGCCTCCTTGAGGCACAGCGCCTCTTCGAGGGCCGCCTCGTCCCACTCGTTGGATACGAACTTGACAAACTCGCGGTCGATGTCGACGCCGTCGGAGTCGATCTCCAACTCCTCGACCAGGTCCGCGATCTGGCGCATTGCAACCACTATCTTCATCTAAATCATCTCTCCTTTTGCCAGCAACTTCTCTAGATTCAATTCCCGGCGGATATCAACAAGGTCAAAGCCATCGGGAAGGAAAGGGAAGTCCCTGAACTCCTCGCTTGGTTTATAGGATCCGAACGGCCGCGTGCAGCCCGGCTCGCCGTTCTCTCCAGGGCAGCCGTCGGTCATGAATGGCACCGCTGTCGCGACGACGCCTTCGACCGCTTCGCTGGAGGCATCCATATGGACTAGAGCTCCCTCATCGTCAAAGTCGAAGGCCTCTTGGCGGTAGTCGTATTTTTCAATGAGGTGCTTGGCAAGCTGGATCCGGCGCCAACGCGAAATCGGCGACTTGGGATGCTCGCCGAGCCTGCTATCTGGTTCGGGATTGAAGCAGAACAGATAGGGAAAGATCTCGCGCTCCTTGAGGCGATAGAACATGTCAATCAAATCGGCATCGCTTTCGCCCAATCCGACGACCGTGTGACAGTTGACCTTCCAGGGGCCAAAGATATCACGAGCGTCATCGACAACGGACCAATACTTGTCCCAAGAGAGTCCGGCTCCCCCCGCGGGGACATCGGTTCGCAACGAGCGGAAGAGCTCCTCGGTAACCGCATCAAGGCCGACGCCGATCATGTCTACCCCGATCTCGGCAAAATGCTCGAGCTTCCGGCGATTCAGAGTCGGGGGGGCTACGAGAATCGAGAGCGGCGTCTTGACCTTGGAGCGGATCTCCTTGGTAATCTCCACCGTGTCTCGATAAGCGAGCGGGCTGGTAACCATAGAGATGCACAGCCGAGTCAGGGTTGACTCTTTTCCCGCCATCCGATCAACGAGCTCGGATGTCTTTAGCAGCGGCCACTCCACCCGGATGAACGACTTGTCCTCGTAGTCCCCCGGACGCGTACGGGCGAGACCGCAATAGGCGCAGTCACTACGGCAGCCGTCGTCGTAGTTCAACAGCAAGTTGATGCCGCCGAACTCGAAATCGCGCGAAAAGCGTCCCGATCGGAACTGCAGCGCGATCGCCGAAGCTGCCGAGACACGGACCCATTCGGGGGAGATTTGGGAATCGGTCCGTGTCCGGCGATTTGATAGGTGAACTGCACTTGACGTCGCATCAATAACGCTCAAGAGATCTTCTCCTCTGGTATGTAGCAGGAACCGATTCTTCTCGGCCCCGCGCTGGTGCTTCCCGAGGCGGCGTGCGAGGCGCAAATCGCCTTGGCCAACTCGGCGGGATCTAGTAAATTCACAAGCTCGCCGTTATCCGAAATGCTCCTCTCAAGGAGCGATTCCTCTATCGGGACCCAGCGCAACGCTTCTTCTAGAGCGATAAACGCGGTGGATTCGGAGTTGAAGTCGCCGGTCACCACTGCGGATTTGATCACTCCGCCTTGACTGGCGACGACCAGGCGCAGAGTCCCCAGACGGCTCCGGCAGTCGGCGAGAAATTCGCCCGAGGTGGCGCGCCCCCCGTCAAAAAGCCATCCTTGGGTGGTGTACTTGTCATGCTCAAGAGCCTTGGCACGCACTTTCAGCGCCTCGGACGCCTGCGAGTCCTCGGCAAAAAGATCGAAGGTGGATTCAAAGGCGCCCACTATGGCCTCTTGAAGGGAACCCGGAGCAACAGACGTGCCAGATTCGCGATTCAGCGTCGTAATGCGCTCAGAGATACCGCCGGGCCCATAGGCGCTCAGTTTCGAGAGTGGGATCTGAAGCAGCGACGCCATCAACTGAAGATCAATGTCCACCAAGATGCTCGCGTGAAAGAGCAGGCCGCCCTCGCTCAAGCAGAAACCCAATCCCGCGATCTTCCGACCCGAGACTTCGATGTCGTTCTTGCCGCGCAGCGACGCCTCTACGCCAAGCGACGCGAGGGCGGCCACAATCGCCTGAGAAAAGAGGTAAAACCCCGCTCTGGGCGATACGAAGCGCTGCGCTGGCACACAAAATGCCACGCCGAGCTGGCCCGAACCCATCAGAATAGCCCCGCCGCCGGTAGGACGGCGGTTGACGTCAACCCCGAGAGCCGCGGCCTTGGCCAAGTCGACCTCGGCCTCGATTCGCTGAAAGCGCCCCACGAGCACGCAGTTGTCCTTGTAGTTATACAGGCGCAGCATTGCTCCCGGAACAGCTCGAGCGGCGCACTCATTGGCCATCGCCTCGTCAAAAGCGAGGCCGCTGGCCGCGTCGACGTCGGCATCGTAAAATACCTCCAGCAGCGCGCTCATGAGAGAACGACCTCCGAGAGACCGTCGGCAATGCTTCCAGCCCAACTCATGGAACAGCACCACTCAAAGAGCTTGGGCTCCAGGCCCTTGGATGCCGCATACGCAATGGTTCCCTCGGCAGGATAGGCCATGCCATTCAGTCCAAGATCGATTGCCGCCATGTCGAGTTCGGCCTTTATCGCGCCCATCGGCCGCGCGCATCCCAGATTGATACGGGTCTCTGGCATTGCCACGCGCGCATCGCCGAAGAAGCTAGACACCTCTTCGACGGAGGGAGGTACAACGAACTCCATCGGAGTCGATACCAGCGGGGTGAGAATAACAATTATCAGGGTCGATACCGGATACTTGCTGATCATCTCGAGCGCGCGGTATTCTCCGAGAAACTTGCCGTAATGAAGGCCAAGAATAATGTGAGGGATAATCCGCAGCGAGGCCTCTGAGAGCATCGCCAGAGAACGATCAAAATCGTCAGTGGTGAGATCAAGGTGATAGACGTCACGAATGGTCTCATCCGAGCCGATGATGTCAAGCATTACCCCGTCCACGCCAGAGGTAGCCAACGCGTCAGCCAGCCGTGGCGAGACGACACCGGAATGTGCGATAACTGTCATCCCGAGTTCTTCTTTAATGCGCCGCACGTGCTTGAGGTGACGCTCGAGTGGGACACCGCCGCCTTTGGTGGATCCTCCGGACACCAGAAGCCCCTCACTGCCATTTGCCTTCAATTTGGCCGCGACATCGTAGAGGTTCTCGCCCATTCGAACCGAGATCATCCCTTGGAGTACCTTGGTCTGGCAGTGGTCGCAGCTGAGCGCACAAGCAGAACCGGTCACCGAAACGGGAAGAAACCGGCGCGGATTCTTCGGCGCCCATTCGGTCGTCTGCCAAGACTTGAGACCTGGGGCGTAGAACTCGAACGTATTGTCAAAATTCTCCCGGCGGACCTCAAATGGTGCGATGAGTGTCATCGGGCCAAGACGCCCTTGAGGCGATAGGCCGTGAGACGCTCGGCGAACGACTCTTCGAGCGCATCGCCGGTAACCAACTCGTCGAGCTCGGAGGTGTTCGACATCGCAACTGCAAACACCCAGGCGCCGTAAGGGTCTTGATGCATCAGCGAGACATCCCCAAGGACTGCCTCGTTTACCTCGACCAAGGTGCCGCTCAAAGGCGACACGATGGGGCCGACGAACTTCTCCGCCTCAAGCGATCCCACCGTTTCGCCGCGAATCACGGTGGTACCTACCTTGGCTATGCCAAGCTGAGCCAAAGTCCCGTTTATCTCCAGCCCAAGCGGATCATAACCCACCTTGGCGACTCCGTCGGACACCGCAACCCACATATCACCGAGCGAGTCGTAGTAAAGTCCACTTCTTAGTTCATAGCCCTCAATTTTCAAGCTACCCATTGCGCCGTCGCCTCCTTTGTCAATACTCCAGCATTAAAGAGCGCGCTCAATTCCGCCTCCGTTATATAACCCCGCTCGACCAGGTCCGAAACCGCTACCCCGAGTTCCTCCCCGCTGGCAGCCTCGGCGATGTCGGGTTGGTCGCGGTCGAATCCGCCAAATCTCATGGAGCCAACTCGCCCGAATATGGTGGATAAAAAGAACGGCGGAGCAACTGAGGTTCTATAAATCACATATACGCCGGCCCGTATCTTGATTATCCGCATCGGCCTAGGTGAAGGCGGTAGAAATTCCGGTTCGACAGTCCAGCTCTCATCGCCGAGAAGTTCGTCGAACCTTCTGACCTCGTCCCACTCGTCGCCGGCCGCCGGACCTGCCGAGACGGCGTGCACGTGCCGCAGAGGCGGCATCATGGCGGGCGCCGCCCGGCGCCGCACGCGGGAGGCTAACGGGAGGCAGCGATGAGCC
>JAJYGZ010000179.1:0-602 GCA_021790495.1 Actinomycetes bacterium | reverse complement strand
CGCCGAGAAGTTCGTGGATCCTTCTGACCGCGCCCCCCGCGTCGCCGCTCCGCAACCCCGCGAACGCTTTGGCGTCAAAGGCTTTCGCGAGCGACTCTCTGGCGGCAATGACAAACTCACCGGGATTTACAGGGGTTGAGAATGAGCCGACGTATCGCTGCATCAACTCCGCTACCTGAGTCTTAATCCAATCCGAACCCGTATTGAGAATCGCAGTGGCGCGCTTGGAATCGAACTTCTCGATGAGATTCCCGACCACGACCACGCCATCGCCTATCTCTCCCGCGCCATGCCCGCAAACCTTGGCACCATCAACGGAAAACTCGCCATTGCTATCAAGATTCGCATTTACCCCAGCCGCCTTGAAAGCTCCCGTCAACGGTCGCAACAGAGTGTCGATAGCGACTGAACGCGCCCGGGGCAACGAATCGCGATCAACGGCTATCTGGAAAAACAACTGGTTCTCGTCCAGATACACCGGCCCGCCGCCGACTTGGCGTCTGATAATCGCGAGACCTTCGCTCTCGCAGTAGCTCCGATCGATCTCATCGATCGAACGATGCAACCCGATTCCGACATACGACGTGTCAGGCCTCATAAAA
>JAJYGZ010000245.1 GCA_021790495.1 Actinomycetes bacterium | reverse complement strand
AAATTTTGGCTCCAAACTAACAACCATTGGGAACGACCAGAATCTCTTGATGTCGGCTCTTAGGGCCTCGGTTGGATGAGAATGGGCAGGTTGCATGAAAGTTAGCGAAAGGGTTTTGGGGTCAATCATCGAGGCAAATGGTGGCGGGTACTAAATGAACGCGCTCAATGACAGATGGGGAGAGCCGATAGCTACCTCGAATCCATCCGCCGCAGAGTCATTTGCCGCCGGAGTCGAGGCGCTGGCTACCTTGGATGGAGATCCGGCGCGGAGTGCTAAAGACACTATTGACGCGGACCGAGGCTTTGTCCTCGCCAGATGTTTAGCGGCGTACGTCAGTCTTTATGCGATGACGGGTCAGTCGCGGCGCGAGGCCGCCGAGATTCTCGATGGCCTCGAAGGGTCGCAAGATAGCGGCGATTTTCGCACCCGTGCCCATTTGAGCGCCGCTTTTGCTTGGGTGCAGGGCGACCTTAGGGGTGCGATTGGCCACCTCGAAGCGGCGTTGCTAGCTCACCCCCGCGATCTGCTCGCGGCAAAAGTGGTTCAGGACCTGTATCTGTTCATCGGCGACTCTCTCAATCTCCGTGACTCGGTCAACCGGATCTTTCTCTCCTGGCCGCCTTCGCTTTTGGGATACGACCATCTCGTAGGGATGAGGTCATTCGGACTCGAAGAGAACTACGACTTCGTCGAGGGCGAACTCTTGGGCCGCCAGGCGTTGTCGATGAATCCGCGGAACGTCTACGCCAGGCATTCGGTGGCGCACGTTCACGAGATGCTAGGCAGGCGCTCGGAGGGCGTCGAGTTCCTGCTTGATAGCCAAGAGCAGTGGAACACCAGTTTCAGCGCGGTCCACATGTGGTGGCACCTCTCGCTTATGTATGTGGATGAAGGCGATTACGATCGCGCAAAGTGGGTCTATGACCAAAAGCTCTGCGGGACCAGAGAAGTGGTGATGCATGATCTTGCCGATCGGGCCGCGCTGCTCTGGCGCCTGTATCTTCTCGGAGATGACACGAGCGAAAGAGGGCGGCGCCTTTCTGACGACGCGCGGCCATACCTCAGTGATGGAACTTATGTCTTTAATGAGTTCCATCTGGTGATTGGAGAGCTGCTTGGTGCGAGGGCGTCCAATGCCGAGCTTGTCCTGGACAAGATGACTTCTAGGATCAGCGATCCCAATGACGGGCGACTCGTCGAAGAAGTGGGAATACCGCTATGCCGGGGTCTGATCAGCTTCGCCGCTTGCGAGTTCGGCGAAGCTGCGAAGCTGCTTTCCTCGATTCGTTATCGATCGGTCGAACTCGGGGGAAGCCACGCACAGCAAGACATCGTCTTTCAAAGCGCCTTGGTGGCCGCGGCCGCGGCCGGAGACGAGGGGCTCACCCGAGCTTTGAGCGCCGAGCGAGTCTTGACGAGACCAAACTCAACCTCAGCCACCACAAGACTCGTCGCCGCTGGACGCCAATGGCGCAAGCGAAGTTCGCCGCAAAGCAATCGGGTACCAAGCTCAAATGCCTCCGGTAGTTGAGTTGTCGGGGTCATTGGCCCGAACGCGGGGCTTGGGATCGTCCTGCGCAGAGGTTTTGGCCCGGCGTCGATCTCTATCGTTGCCATCAACTAAGAGGGTGGGCTGACTTTGGTTAGGTTTATCTTAAATAGGCTTGCCCAGGCGGCGCTCTCATTGTTTGGCGTATTGACCGTGGTGTTTTTTGCTGTTCACATAGCAGGAGATCCAGTTCGGTTATTGGTCCCGCAGAACTCCAGTGCCGCTGATATCGCCAGGCTGAGCCGTCAACTCGGTCTAGATCGCCCGCTAGTCGATCAGTACTGGACCTTTCTCGTCCATGCGGCGCATGGGAACTTTGGCTATTCGTTTGTGCTCGATCAGCCAGCGCTTGGAATCGTTCTGACCCGCTTTCCCAATACCGTTGAGCTCGCCGCTGGTGCGCTGGTCTTCGCTCTGTCCCTGGCAATTCCCATCGGCATTCTCTCGGCGGTTTTTCGAGGGAAATGGATCGAGCGCGCTTTGATGCCGGTAATTCTCATCGGGCAGAGCATGCCGGTGTTTTGGAGCGGAATACTCCTAATTTTGATCTTCGCGGTGCACTGGCATGTCTTCCCTTCGTCTGGCCAAGGCGGGCTCAGGGCTTTGATCCTCCCTTCGGTTACCCTGGGGTCGCTTTCGCTTGCCACCATCGCACGGATGATCCGAGGTTCATTCCTGGAGCACCTAAACAGAGAGTACGTTCGCACCGCTAAAGCCAAGGGCGCCTCCGCATCTCGCGTGCTTTTGCGACACGTGTTTCGCAATGCGTTCCTTCCCGTGCTCACAGTACTGGGGATGGAGACGGCGAACCTCCTTGGCGGTGCCGTCATCGCTGAGGAGATCTTCGCCTGGCCTGGAATCGGACAGCTAACCGTTCAAGCTGTTCAAAGCCTTGATTTTCCCGTAGTCGAGGCCGTCGTCCTTTTCGCCGCCACAATTTATATCCTCGCGAACCTGGCGGTCGATCTCCTCTATGGAGTAGTCGACCCGAGACTTCGCCATGAGGGGAACCAGCAATGACCATTGCCATCAACCAGCCCTGGGGGCCCGAAGTGCCATTGTCTCGGGCCAAACGAGCAGGGAAGCTCCGTAAGTTGTTGCGCTGGTGGCCCCTAGCGATACTTGGCATCGCGGCATTCGCGGCGGCATTTCCCTATCTTCTCGCCCCGCTCAATCCGGATTTGACCCATTTGAATGCGCGTTTGCAGGGACCGGGATTTCGCGCAGACGGCTTGAAGTTCTTGCTTGGAACCGACGATCTCGGCCGTGACGTGCTTTCCAGAGTAATTTGGGGAGTCCGGGTCTCGGTCGTGGTGGCTACCACCGCGGTCTTTGCAGCCGGCGTCTTTGGTGGCGCCATGGGAATTATCGCGGGAGTGCGAAAGCGGATACTTGGCCCGGTGATCATGCGCATCGCCGACATGGTCTTGTCGATCCCCTTTTTCTTGCTCGCGATCCTCGTTGTGGCGGCACTGGGACCAAACTTGCGCAACTTGGTGATCGTGCTCGCGTTGGTGCGCTGGCCTCGCTATGCCCGGGTGGCTTACGCGCAGACCTTGGAAGCTTCCGAACGCGAGTTTGTTCGAGCCGCGGTGGCGCTCGGGGCTCGCCAGCTGCGGGTGGTTCGGCGTCATATCCTTCCCGAAGTATTGCCGGCGCTGGTGGTGATTGCGACCCTTGAGGTTGGGCTGATGGTGATTTATGAGGCCGCGCTGTCTTTCATTGGTCTTGGTGTCCAGCCTCCAACCCCGAGTTGGGGCTCGATGTTGTCGACCGGGCAGCAATTTGTCGCCAGCGCATGGTGGATCGCCACCTTCCCCGGTCTCGCCCTGTTTTTACTTGTAGTCGCAGTTAATCGACTTGGAGACTTGATTCGAGATCTGCTTGACCCCAAAGGACGTATTTGACGATGGAGGCAAATCTTATTCCGGGAACTTCTAGCGCTGAGACCACCGATTATTACAGTGAGTTTCGCGACAAAAAGGTGCTCATTACCGGCGCCGCGGGCGTGCTGGGCGGTTGGATGGCGGATGCTTTCGCGCGGCATGGCGCGCGGCTAGTGCTTTGCGATCGTCGCGTCGACGCATTGGCCGACGCAGTCTCCAAGGGGCGGTGGCCCAACGGCACGACGCTAATTCACCAAACCGAACTCAGAGATCAATCCTCGATGGACAGCCTGGTGGCAATGGTGCAAGCCCAATGGGGTGCGCCTGACATCCTCATCAACAATGCCGGGGTCTATCCCCATGCGCCCCTGTTGGACGTGGAACTCGACGACTGGAAGGCGATCATCGACGTCAACTTGACCGCTCCCTTTTACCTCATCAAGCGGATGGCAAGGCTCATGATAAGCCGTGGCGTGGCGGGAGCGATGGTAAATATTCTTTCCGGCGCCTCGGTAATGGTTAGCCCCACCGGCGTTCCCTATTCGGTATCTAAGGCGGCCCTAGCAATGCTCACCAGAGGAGCGGCTCTAGAGCTCGCCGGAACCGGGATTCGAGTCAATGGGCTGTCTCCGGGCTTCGCCCCGGGAAGCGAGGTCAGTGCCTTGGATGATGATTACGTGGCCTCGATGGTGCGCTCGATTCCACTTGGGCGGACCTCGGGTCCAATGGATTCTCCCGAAGCGGTGTTGTTTCTCTGTTCCTCTCGGGCCTCGTTTATGACCGGCGCACTGATCGCAGTCGATGGGGGCAAAACGGCAGGACCGGTAACGCGATGAATTTAGACCACAACTATGTCTGGCCCGATGGGAAAAAGGCCGCCGCGGTCATAAGCATTGATTTCGATGGCCCCAGCCCCTACCTGTGGGCTACCAGGGATAGCGATGCTTCGGCGATGGGCGAATTGGAGCTCCGCCGCTTCGGTCCGAGACAGGGTATATTTCGGCTCCTCAAGCTCTTTGAGGATCTGGATCTGCGAATATCGGCATACGTGCCCGGAGCGGTGGCCATTGCGGAGCGCAATACCTTAGCAGCGCTTTTGAGCTCCGGGCATGAGGTGGCTATGCATGGTTATATGCACGAAAAAGTAACCCAGCTTGGTGGCGATCAGCTCATGGTGGTGTTGGAGAAAAGCGCTAAGGCGTTAGAGGCGGCGGGAGTCGAGGCGCCTTTTGGGTATCGTTCGCCGTCATGGGAACTGACGGTTGAGGCCCTTGGTGCCCTGGGAGAGTTCGGGGTGGATTACGACAGCTCTCTGATGGGCTATGACCATCCCTATTGGATGTCGAATTTGGTGGAAGTGCCAGTGCAATGGCCGTTGGACGACGCGATTTTTTATCGTTACGTGCCCGGCTCGAATTGGCCGCCGGTGACCCCCTCCGAAGTAGTCGCAGGATGGAAACTCGAGTTAGATGGTGCGAAGCGCTACGGTTCGTTGTTCATGCTCACCATGCATCCTTGGCTCTCAGGGCGCGCCGGGCGGATGTTGGCCCTCGCTGAGCTGCTCGAGGAGTATCGAGACGACGATGAGATCTGGTGGACGACCGCAAAAGAGGTCGCGCAGTATCACCGATTGACCTATGGCGCCGAGCCCCATGAATCGCCCAGGCTGGGTGAAATATGACCCTTGGTACCGTTCGCCCGACCACTGCGCCCCTTTTGGAAATGGATGATCTCTCTGTTTGCGTGGAGATCAAGGGCCAGCAAGAGTTAGCGCTTTCTCGAGTTTCACTTTCGATCAACCGGGGCGAAATCGTCGGTATCGTCGGGGAAAGCGGTTGTGGAAAGACCATGATGGCCCTTTCGATCATGGGGCTGCTCGGCGAAAACTCAAAGATAGTGAGAGGGTCGATTCGCTTGGAAGGCGAGGAGATCTCCTCGCTGGCTCCACGGGGGCTAAGACGCTATCGGGGACGTCGCATGAGCATGATCTTTCAAGAGCCGATGGTGGCGCTCAATCCGCTGATGCGAGTCGGCCGCCAGGTAAAAGAAGTGTTGACGATCCATCGCATTGGCAGTCGTTCGGATCGAAGGCGCCGGGTGGCCGAGTTGTTCAACCAAGTCGGACTATCGGGAAGCGTGATACGGGCTCGTCAGTATCCCCATGAGCTTTCAGGCGGCATGCGACAACGGGTGATGATCGCAATGGCTCTCGCGGCAGAGCCGGCGCTCTTGATCGCCGATGAGCCCACTACCGCACTTGATGCAACTGTCCAAGCGCAAATTCTCGATTTGCTCCTCGAGATTCGGGATCGTCTCGGCACCTCGGTATTATTCGTCACCCACGATATGGGAGTGATAGCCGAGGTGGCCGATCGGGTAGTTGTCATGTACGCGGGCCAGGTAGTTGAAGTCGCCCCGGTAAATGCTCTCTTTGCTCGGCCGATGCACCCCTATACCGGCGGACTCCTCCAGAGCATTACCGGGCCGCTCTCGGTAGCAAAAGGGCAAGATCTGCCGACAATACCTGGGCGAGTGCCCTCGCTGGGCGATATTCCCTCGGGATGTCCATTTGCCCCACGCTGTTTAGCCGCGCAGGACCGCTGTATCGAGGAGCGCCCCGAGCTGGGCGAAGTTGAGCCCGAGCACACGGTTGCCTGTTGGTTTCCCTTGGCCGCGCCAGTGAAGTCCGAAGCCGGCGGTTCCTCGTCGATCAAAAGTGACGCTCCATGACCCATCCGCAGTCTCAAGGCGATGGAGCGCCGCCTGAGGAGGTACCCTTGGACGCCACCGGAGGATCATCAGATAACGCCGTGAGCCGAGCCGGCGAGCAGACACACCAAGAAGTACTGGTTGAGCTTCAAGGACTTACCAAGGCTTATCGCGTCGGAGGCTCCTTTGGCAGGGGTCAAGTCTTTCAAGCTGTCTCGGAGATAACTTTTTCGATTCGCTCCGGAGAGACATTTGGCCTCGTCGGCGAGACGGGGTCCGGTAAATCCACCACCGGCCGGCTTGCGCTGGGACTGGAGCGTCCCACAGCTGGAAAAGTAGTCTTTGCGGGCCAGGATCTTTCTCTGCTCTCAGCCCAAGAGCTTCGAGAGCTCCGGCGCAGGATGCAGCCGATATCTCAGGATCCCTATTCGGCCCTCAACGGGCGAATGCGTATCGAGGATATCTTGGCGGAACCCTTTGTCATTCATAAAGTTGCCAAGGGCACCGAGCTCCGCCAACGAATCGAGAGCCTGGTTGAGCTGGTTGGGCTTCCGCGGGATTGTTTGGAAAGGTTCCCTCACCAGTTCTCCGGCGGGCAGCGGCAACGTCTGGTGATCGCGCGCGCGATCGCATTGCGGCCCGAATTTATCGTTGCCGACGAGCCACTTTCAGCTCTGGATGTTTCGGTTCAAGCCCAGATAATCAACTTGTTGCGTCACCTGCAAGGTGATTTCGGTCTTACCTATCTATTCATTTCCCATGATCTGCCGGTGGTGAGGCTGCTGTGCGACACCGTAGGCGTTATGTACATGGGCAAACTGGTTGAGCTCGCGAGCAGGGATCAGTTGTTTGGTGCGCCAGCTCATCCCTACACCCACGCTCTCTTGGCCGCGGCGCCTATCGCCGATCCGGCAAAACGGGTCGAGCGCAAGAAGCTCCACCTCACTGGCGAGGCGCCCAATACGGCTAAATCTTTGACCGGTTGTGTGTTTCACCCGCGATGTCCGTTGGCCGAGGCACAATGCATCTCCCAAGAACCGCCGATGAGAGCCCTGGGGGGAGGCCATCAGGTTGCTTGTCATTTTGGGCCGGTCTCCAGAGACACCTTGGCGGCGGCTATCGAGCGTCAAGAAGGCAACGCCAAGGGGCA
>JAJYGZ010000350.1 GCA_021790495.1 Actinomycetes bacterium | reverse complement strand
CCTATGCCCAAGCTGATCGAGGCGATACGGCGCAATGAGGTAGTTGCGCTGGTGGCCGACCGCTCGCTTGATGCTGCCACCGTCGAAGTAGAGTTTTTTGGCAGAAAGGCGCAATTTCCCATGGGCCCTGCTCTTCTTGCTCTAAAAACAGGAGCGCCTCTGCTTCCCACCGCGGCGTACCTCGAGCCCAAAGGCGGACACTGCCTGCGCATTCTGCCCGAGATCGAGATCGGTGAGCGCCAAGGAGTGCGCGCCGACGTCGCTCGATTGACCCAGAAGGTCGCGACCGCCTTCGAAGCGCTGATCCTTGAAGCCCCCGAGCAATGGCACGTCTTCCAGCCCTTCTTTTCCAGCTAGACCGTTTTTGGACCGAGCTTTGTGATCGCAACCCGCTCGTTCCAAACCCAAAGAACTCCGCCTGGGTCTACTTGCTTGGGCCTGTAAGAGCGCTTCAAATCGAGACGGATCGTTCCCGCGGCCCCCAAAGGCGCGGACGGGATTTGCCCGATATGGATTCGAGGGGTGTTGAATGCCGAGGGTTGCACGGAGCTGTCCAAGAGGTGATCGCGAAGAAAAGAACAGGCGTTAAACCTACAATGGAACCCCTTTGCGGGGGTTCCATTGCCTAAAGTTATAGTTCTTCGAACTCTAGAAGTCCCTTATGCAGCCCGAAGGCCGATGTGGGAACCTTGGGGTTTCTCTAAGAGTGCTTCGACGAGGCGCCCGAGGCATGGCCAGGAAGCGAAACCGGGGGAACACTCATATTGGGAGCGCTGCTGCTGATGGTAGCCCCGCCTTGGGGAGTGGCACCGCCGCCGGAATGCGACGATCCTTGGCTGGCGTTAGCCGAGCCCGCCGACGAAGCGTTGCTGCCTTTTCCATGTCCCGAGAGAGTTCCCGGAGGGTAGTTCTTTAGAACCCAGGTGCAGAAACCTGCGACGGAACTGGTATTAGTCGCGGTATAGTTCGCAGCTGCGACCGATGCTAGTTGGGTGAATGCGGTAGAACCCGACGAGGGGACGCTTGAACCAGTCGAAGACTTGGTCGTCGCGAAGTACGCGGTGCAAAGTCCAAAGAGACTGTGACCACTTACCATGCCCTGGTTCTCGCCTACGACAGTTGCCAAAGTGGATGTAGAACCGGAATTTGTCAAGGGAGAGTCGCCTTGCGTCGAGGGATTGACAGTTGCAACATTAGGTATCGAGGCGGGACGGTTTGACGAAACCAGCGCGCCTGTAACAGCGGCGCCTCCGGTCAATGCGATGGCGGCAGCTGCGATCGCAGCCTTGGCACTCAGGAACTTGGATAGCACTTTTTCTTTTCCTCCAGTTGAAATTGGATATTGGCCGGCGGCCATGAAAGCCTCAACCGCCGAGTGACTACCCGCAAGCTCATTGCTCGTTGCCGGAGCTTGTGCGATTTGCATCAGATGTGCAACTTTCGCTAGCTCGGGCGAGAGCGCTTGGGGCGAGGAATTTCCTCGTAAAAGCTCCTCGACTGTCTCTTGGCTTATTGGGTCCATCTTCATCTCGCATTAGGAATCGCAGTGCGTAGGAATTACGTTACTGCTTGGATCGGAAATTGTTTGCCAGTCGTTTGATTGCCCGGTGCTGTATCACCCTCACAGAGCCTGCAGACTTGGAGACTACTTGCGCGACCTCTTCGACTGAGAGTCCTGCAACTACCCGGAGCAGCACTATCTCTGCCTCCTTGGCGTTGAGTCCGTGAATCAGGGCCGCTACAGCCTCGTCGATCTCGAGCTGGTCGCTGGGTGAATCGAAACCAGAAATATCCGAAAGATCATTGGCATCATGCACCGAACTTAGACGCGGCCGCACGGCTTTTCGCCGCAGGTGATCGATGCTTCGCCGCCGGGCGGTCGCGAAGATCCAGGCTCGGAAGTCTCGGTCGTCGCCTTGGAAGGTACCGATATTACGTGCCACAGCGAGCCAAACCTCCGAAGCTATGTCTTCGGATTCCGAGCCGATACGGGCCTTTAGGAACCGCAGCAGCCCCGGGTTGAAGGCTGCGTAAAGCAATGACACTGCGTGCTCGTCGCCCGCCTTCGCCTTGACAATCGCCTCAATTAGTTCCTCTGAGCTCTCGTAGCCCATCGATTCCTTTACGCGCGTCGGGGTTTTGCCCGATGTTGTGATTATGTTTGCCACCGCAACACTACCTCGGCATATCTGGACCCTCGCCTGAGTCCGGCGGCTCCAGATTGGCGGACTTTTCTTTTGCGTAACTTCCTAACTCGAAGCTAATGCAGCGACATGGGGCTGTAGACGCGGTCTGCTTGCCAGCGTTTTGATTCCTAGCACCCAACAACCCTTCGACGCTCCGGTGCCGAGCTCCGCGGGCGTCGCGTTTGTCCGATAGGGGCGGATGCGCAATTCCTTGTTGGCTTGGCGGGTCGAGGGCTTCGGGCGTTTGTGAATTGGCTGTGGCGAGGGGAACTTGCATTAAAGGGCTTCGATCTTGGGCAAAGCACCTAATTTGTGTGACCTGAAGATTTCGCGGTGCTCGCATCGCGACCAGTTCGCCTGCGCCACAATATTGCGGGCTTGGGTCTTTTGGATCCTGTGTAGATCTGCAGATCGCAAACGCCCGTTAAGTTGCGTGTCGACCCCAAGACTCGATGCGCGGCGTAGATGGGTCTAAGCGACAGGCTGGCCTGTTGGCGGGTCGATTCTCAATGTCGGAGTTCGGTTGACTTTTCACTCGCGAGCAATCCGCGGCGGTGGACGTCGGGCGAACAATGGGGAAGCGGCGAAGACTCTTCACGAGAGCCGATAATCGGAGTCCAAGTTGGCCAGCCTGTGGTCGAGCGTAGGGACGCGTGGTCTCCTGCGAGTTGGCTTGGGCGGATCAGAGACGGGAACTGCGTTCGATGGTAGGGATTTTGCTTTTGCGGACGTAGCCTAGAAATAGTGAAAATCGCGGTGGTATGCCCGTATAGCTTGGGTTATCCCGGTGGAGTACAGAGTCAGGTCGTAGGACTGAGCGAGGCGATGCGTCGTCTCGGACACGAAGTGGAGCTTCTTGCGCCTTGCGACGACCTAAAGCCTCCCTATGAGATGGTTTGCCTCGGCCCTTCTCTTAGACTTCGGGCCAACGGTTCGGTCGCGCCGACCGGCCTTCGCGCCAGGACCCTCTTCAACCTGCGAAGTACCTTGCGTCGCTCCGACTTTGACGTTGTTCATTTGCACGAGCCCCTTGCGCCAGGACCGTCGCTGGTTACCCTGGCTTCGGTCGACGTTCCGGTTATCGGCACCTTTCACAGGCAGGGCGCCTCGCTGGCCTATCTCGCTTGGGGAAAGGTCTTCAAGCACTTGGCTAGCCGTCTCGCCGGGCGCTTCGCGGTCTCGAGCGAAGCCGCCGAAACCGCGCGCCGAGTTATCGGCGGTGATTACCGCGTCGTTGGCAACGGGGTAGACCTGGAGCGCTTTGCCTCCAGCCCAGCATGGCCGACTGCGAACAAGACGGTGCTCTTTTTGGGCCGACACGAACACCGTAAGGGACTCGAGGTTCTGCTAGAGGCGATTCCCAAAGTCGAGAGCGACGCGCAGTTTTGGATCGCGGGCGATGGCCCCGAGAGCCCCGAATTGCACCGCAAGTATTCAAGGCTTGCCAATGTCCATTGGCTAGGGAGAATCTCCGATGCCGAAGTTGCGCTGCGGCTCCGCGCGGCGGAGGTCTTTGTCGCGCCGTCGCTGTACGGCGAGTCGTTTGGCGTAGTCTTGCTTGAGGCGATGGCCTCGCAAACGGCGATAGTCGCCTCAGACATCTCGGGATATCGTGACGTGGCGCGCGATGGGCATGAGGCGGTTCTGGTAGAGGTGGGAGATTCTGGCGCCGTGGCGCGGTCGATAGACTCAATACTGCAAAATGATGCGCTGAAGGAGCGGCTAGTCTCTAACGGTCTGCTGCGTGCGGCGGCGTTTTCTATGGACAACCTAGCCAAGGTGTACATTGGCGCGTTTCAAGAGGCGCTCGCCGGGTGATGATATTTCGACAGGGCGGCTAGTTATGGCAAAGCAGAGCACATTTAAGATATGGGGAGGCGTCGAGAGCTTCGATCCCAAGAAGGGTGCCGTAGAGGTGCTCTCCTACTACCTCGTGGCGAGCGGTGTCGCTGGGGGCATAGCCGGCACGGTGATCGGTTCACTCATCGCAATCGCTGGCGTACCTGACAATCTGTCTGGATTGATTGGGGTGGCGATCTTCGCCGCGTCGCTGTTGATCGGGTTTTCGCTCTATGGCCAAAGTGGTGGCGACGAAACCGCGATGCTTGACTTGGTTGAGCTGGATAACTTGTCAGCGCCGAGGATCATCTCGTTGGTTGAGGGAATTTCGGCGAGCATCGGTATCGATATGCCGCCGGTCTATCTGCTCGATGAGCCGCAGATCAATGCGACGTGCATAGTGGCGAGCGGTCGCGCAGGATCGATCGTTATTACGAGCGGAGCAATGGAGCTTCTAAGTCGTTTGGAGCTCGAGGGGCTTCTAGCGAGAGAATTGGTACGACTGAGGAGCGGCGAGGTCATTTACGAGGGGCGGCTTCGGTCTTTCCGACGTGCCATGTCCAGGGTCAGCCCGCGCTTCATTCCGGTCGCCTATTCTCGGGAGATGCTCGGCCGCGATATCGCCGCCGACATTGCGGCGATAACCGTCACCCGGTTCCCGCCCGCCCTCCTGAGCGCGCTGCAAAAGGCGGACGCGATCAAAGTTCCGCCGTCTACCGAGGCAGATCGGCGCCTCTTTGCCCAGTTTTGGTTTCTTCCGGAACTTAGCGATGTCTCGACGGACGAGAGAATTACCGAAATTTCAGACTTCTGACACGAAAAGGAAAAATCTTGAATCACCGTAAAGGTCTACTACTTCTATTGCCAGTATTCGGTGCGAGCGTGTTGGGGGCTTGCGGTTCGTCAAAGGTGACCACAACCACAACCACGACTTCCAAGCCGGCCACTACCACCACGACAGCTGCGCCGACCTACGTCCTAACTGGACTGCCGGTCGTGGCTGGCGGACCTAGCCCGACTCGTCCTGCTCTAATGGTAAAGATTGACAACGCCCAGCCAGCATGGCCACAGGCCGGTCTGGATCATGCCGACATAATCTACGAAGAGATGGTTGAGGGTGGACTGACTCGCTACATGGCTGTATTCCAATCTCAAGACGCTCCCACGGTCGGACCCATCCGTTCGATACGAGCGACAGACGCCGATCTCGCTGCTCAAACCACCGGGTTGGTCGGTTATTCGGGTGGAATTCCGGCGTTCATTAGCGATTTGCGCGCCACAGGAGCGATTGACGTGGGTGTAAATTTGGCCCCGAGTGCGTACCACCGGGATTACAGCCGTCCAGCTCCCCACAACCTTTACAGTTCGACAACCGCGCTGTACGCCGCGGCAAACGGGAGGGGACCGACGCCGCATGCGCTCTTTGACTTCGGTCCTCCCACCACTACGGAACCCCTCGCATCTTCCAATGCGGTAGCCGCATTTACGATTGTCATCTCTGGTGCGACCATCGATACCTGGACTCATGATGCGGCGGGTAACCAATGGACCAAAGCGATCAATGGTATTGCGATGCATAACGCCTCAGGTACGCCGCTTGGCGCGACAAATGTCATCATCGAGTACGTTCCTTACGTGGCGACGGGATTCATAGATCCCGCGGGCAATCCAGTGCCTGAGGCGCAGCTAGTCGGGTCGGGAAGTGCCGAGATAGCCTTTGGCGGGCGCGTCGCAACCGGGCAGTGGTCAAAGACTTCGCCGAGCGCCGCCCCCGTATACACCTATTCCAACGGCCAACCCGTGAAGCTTCTACCGGGTCGAACTTGGGTCATCTTTGCGCCAGTGGGAGCGTCATTCACGTCTCAGCCTTGACGATTAGCGGGCGCAAAGCGCCCGAGGCGCCGTTTTGATGGGATTTGTCTGGTCCTAGGTGGCTAAATGGAAGGCTGCCAAGCAGCGCGTTCATACCATTGGGGCAGGTGCTCTTTGGCGCCAGTTCGATGACTAACACGTTTTGCGAAGAGGCATCGTCGGCCAATGGCGCGATGCGGTTTCGGTCCATGAATGCGGCAACTATTGGAGTGTTGATCTCCGCGCTAGAATGGTAACTCAAGTCGACGTGCGGCGAGGCGCCGCTCGGTGAATAAGTAAAGAACCGGGTGTTTATCAGATGGCAAGCGACAAGCATGAATTGGAAAATGAGAATCTGACCAAGGCGACATCGCGTGTAAAGCGCGGACTCGCCGAGATGCTCCGTGGCGGCGTAATCATGGATGTCGTCAATGCGGAACAGGCCAAGGTCGCTGAAGATGCAGGTGCAGTTGCGGTAATGGCCCTTGAGCGCGTTCCGGCCGATATTCGCCGCGAGGGCGGCGTGGCGCGGATGAGCGACCCGGCATTGGTTGAAGAGATCCAGGCCACGGTCTCAATTCCGGTGATGGCCAAAGCTCGAATCGGACATTTCGTCGAGGCCCAGATTCTCGAGTCGCTTCAGGTCGACTACATTGATGAGTCCGAAGTGCTGACCCCGGCCGACGAGGCGCATCATATTGATAAATGGAAGTTCGCAGTCCCCTTTGTCTGCGGTGCTACCAACCTCGGCGAGGCCCTAAGGAGAATTTCCGAAGGCGCGGCGTTGATTCGTTCCAAGGGCGAGGCAGGCACCGGTAACGTGGTCGAAGCTGTTCGGCATCTTCGTTCGATCCTTGGCGACATTCGCAAGATTACTCAAGCCGATTCCGCAGAGCTTTTCGCATGGGCAAAGGAGTTGCGCGCGCCTTATGAGCTAGTCTTGGAGATCGCCAACTCCGGTAAGTTGCCGGTCCCGCTCTTTTGTGCCGGTGGGCTGGCTACTCCTGCCGACGCAGCACTCGTGATGCAGTTGGGCGCGGAGGCAGTATTCGTCGGCTCGGGAATCTTCAAGAGCTCAGATCCCTCCAAGCGGGCAAGAGCCATTGTCGAGGCCACCACCCACTATGCGGATCCTTCGATTCTTGTCAAAGTGTCGCGAAATCTCGGTCCGGCGATGGTCGGAATCGAAATGGATGACATTGAAGTCCATATGGCCGAACGAGGCTGGTAGAAAATTAGTTACGACGTCAATGTGGGCGTATTGGCCCTGCAAGGGGACTTCCGCGAGCACGTGCTGGTCTTCGGGGAACTTGGTGTAGACGCCAGGCTGGTAAAGCAGCCGCACCAACTCCAAGGACTGACGCACCTTGTGATACCGGGTGGCGAGTCGACCACGATCTCTATGTTGGCCCAGAGTTCGGGCTTGGTCGAACCCATCATAGACATGAT
>JAJYGZ010000216.1 GCA_021790495.1 Actinomycetes bacterium | reverse complement strand
CAGATCGCCGAAGAACTGGGCGCCTCCGAAGGTAAACACTCCGCCGTCAGAGGCGACGAGCCAATACCCGTTCCCGCTCGGAGTGGCGGCGATTCCCACCACTGGGCGGTTCAGGGTTACGGCTCCCATCGAGCCGAAGAACTGGGCATCTCCGAAGGTAAACACTCCGCCGTCAGAGGCGGCTTCCCAATATCCGTTGCCGCTCTTGGTCGGGGCGATCCCCACTATCGGATAATTAAGCAGGTTCGTCCCGGTTGAGCCTTGATAGGTAGCGGAACCGAAGGCAAATACCGAAGGGTCGCTGGTTACCGACGCGCTCAGCCGAGCTCCTCCGATTGGCCCTTTAGCCAGGTTGGCTCGCGAAGCGTTGGCGGTCGATGGTAACCCTATCAGTGCGGCCAACACAAGAACCACGGCGACTTTCGTGAATCCGAACCTCATCAACTTGCTCACGCCGCCATGCTTGGGCTCACGCCGCAGTTGCCTGCTCCTGATTTTTCTCAAATCGACTTTCATAAAATGCCCATCCCAAATCGGTCAAAAAGGCTCTCTGGAGGAAACATTCATATCCTTTCGGCAACACTCGACGGCAGTCGGAGCTGCCCGCATGCCATGGCACATCTGATGTCGCCAGATGATAACCCATCGGTGCAAAAAGAAAAGTGCACGTTCTTAGAGTTGTGCTGGCGCCATGGTATCAAGCACCTCGGTAACATCGAACTTCGAAGTGAGCGGATTGACAAAGCAGAAACGCATGAGTCGCTCGCCTTGATACGTCGTCGGCTGGACAAATGCGATCTGATCCTCGAGCAGCTTGTCGCACCACGCTACGTAGTCTTGGTCTCTCCAGCCCGACCGTCTGAAAACCACCACCGACAGCTCGGGCTCGATTGCCAGCTCGAGGTACGGTCGCGTGCGGATCTCACTCGCACAAAACTCGGCGATTCTTAGCGTTTGCTCGATCGCCTCTCGATACGCGCGCACTCCATAGGTCGCGAGCGAAAACCAAAAAGGAAGCCCGCGAACTCGCCTTGTCAGGTGATACGCGAAGCTGGCAGGATTCCAGTCGCGGTCCTTATTCACATCGTCCAGGTACGAGGCTTCCTGGGTCATGGCCCGAGCGCCGTCGGCAGGATCCGCGTAGATGATGGCCGCGCAGTCGAAAGGCGCAAACAGCCACTTGTGGGGGTCGATCACCAACGAGTTCGCGAACTCGATCCCGTTGAAGAGATTGCGAACCGTCGGAGTACTCAAGCCGGCGCCGCCATAGGCCGCATCGACGTGCATCCACAGCCCATGATCCTTGCAGAACTCCGCCACGCTCGCCAAGTCGTCGACGATTCCGGTATTTGTTACCCCCGCGGTGGCGAATACGGCAAACATCCGCTTTTGGTCGTCATGGTCCAGCGATACGAACGTCTCCTTTAGCGCAGCGCCAGTAAGTTTTCCCTTGGCATCACCTTTGGCTAAGACAACGTCAACGTCGGTGATGCGCGCGGCCATCGTGACCGAGGAGTGCGCATCCGCGGAGGCCATAACCGCTCCCTTGCCATTGAGTGTTCCCAACCTTCTGGCCCTTTCACGGCCGGCCACCATGCCCGCGAGATTTCCCGCCGATCCGCCCGAAACGAAAGTGCCGCCAGCCCCAGATGGCAGACCCGCAAGCGACGCGAGCCAAGAAAGGGCTTCGTTCTCCAGATAGATCGCTCCCGCTCCCTCGATCCAGGTGGTTCCGCTAATGCACGAAGCAGAAACCACGAGGTCGAACAAGGTTGCCGCTTTGGTTGGTGCAACGGGCACAAAGGCCCAAGATCGGGGATTGTCCGAAGTCAGCGTGGCTGGCGCATAACCCTGCGCGAAGCGCCGAAGCGCCTCCTCGCCTCCAATCCCATCTTCAGATATGTTCGCCCCGTAGAGAGCGGCCAACTCTTTGGAGGACTTGGGGCCGTCCAGGGGCACCGACTCGGTCGCGATCCTATCTATCGCGTATTCGATGATGCTGGCCGCAAGCTTCTTCTCTTCTTCGTCAAATCGGTGCATTCGCATTCGTCCTTTTGAATCCTTTGGCTGGTCGTTCGAAGTGCATGAACCTTATTTCGAAAGACCGCCTTATCGATGCTAGCCACCCGCCGTTGCCCACAAATTTCACAGCCCCACCGTTGCCAGCAAAGGTATTTGGATTTCACCACAATTCATGGTGCCACATGTGTATCCAACGCCCAAGCTCGCCCCTTGGGCCCAGAGCTACCACGGGCACGAGGCACGGTCGCGGCTCGCGCCGGGCCGAAGCGACTTTCGAGAGGCTTTATAGCGCGGGGCGGGGAGATTCGTAATAGATAATTGCCATGGAACTTCACGAATTATCGGTCCGGGAGCTCGCCAGCCAAATCGAGGCAGGCTCGATATCCGCACGCGAGACCACGGATTACTTTCTCGGCCGCATCGAGATGCACAATCCGTCGCTGGGAGCGGTAGTCGCACTCAACCAAGATTTTTCGATCCGCATTGCCACCGAACTCGACAATCGGCGAAGCGCCGGCGAGTTCATGGGGCCGCTGGCCGGAGTCCCATTCCTCATCAAGGATCTCGAGGATTGCGAGGGATTTCCCACCACTAATGGCTCCGCGCTATTTCGGAATGCCCCACCAGCCACAACGGACTCGCTACTGGTCGAACGGCTTCGCAGAGCGGGAGCCATTCCGATCGGAAAATCCAACACGCCCGAGTTCGGATGGAAAGGCACCACCGAGAACCTCATCTTTGCTCCGGCGCGAAATCCTTATGACAATAGGCGCACCGCAGGAGGCTCTTCGGGCGGAACAGCGTCGGCGGTCGCCGCCGGTCTGGCGCCTTTTGGCACATCCTCCGATGGCGGAGGGTCGATTCGGATTCCCGCGGCGGCCTGTGGCATCGCAGGGCTGAAGCCGTCAACTGGCAGGGTGCCCATCCGGGGCGACCGAGCCCCAAGCTGGTGGGAATTCGCCACCCACGGGCCCATGGCGCGATCGGTAAGCGACACCGCTTGGCTCTATGACATCTGCAAAGGGCCCCACATCGACGACCTCCGATCCTTGCCTAAAGACACCTCCGATTGGAGCGTAGAAATCCTCGCGCGTGGCGAAACTCCCAGAATCGGAGTCAGCTTCGACCTGGGATTTGGAACCACCGCCGCCGAGATCCGCCGCGGTGTCGCCAAAGCGGCCCAGGCACTCTCCGACGCTGGCTATCCAGTCATCGAACTGCCGCCGCTCCTGGACGACGCACCCGCCAAACTTTGGGTCAAGATCGTCGCGGCGTACCACGCCCGGACCCTCGGCTACCTGGTTGGATCCGAAGACTTCGGCCTTCTCGACCCCGGGTTGGCTGAAACGATCGAGCACGGCATGAACGTATTAGCCCGGGATTTCATCGGAGCTCTGGATAAAATGTGGGCGGTATCGGCAGAGTTCTTTCGCCGGGTTCAAGGTGTCGATATCGTTCTGTGCCCGACGACTGCCGGCCTCCCGCCAATCGTCGGAGAACTCGGCGAAATCGACGGAACCCCCGTCGTCGATTGGATCAGCTACACCGTGTTGGCGAATATGACCCGAACGCCGGCCGCGACGGTACGCGTAGGGATGGCAGAGATCGGCGTCCCGATATCGGCCCAGATCATGGGTATGCGGTTCAGCGAGATCGAGGTTCTACGTGTCGCGTCGTTTCTTGAGTCGCACTTTGGACTCGCGTCCCCAGCGATCTTCGCCTCTTAGGCCACAATCGAGCCATGGGGCGCCGGTGGGGTTCGGCGCTGAGCTCGCAATACAATGACAAGGTGACCCTAGTTGCACGATGATGCGCCTGTTAGATTGCTACGGGACCCTCGAGACACAACAAGGGCGGCAATTTGTCGATATTCCGCTGGGCATCGGAAAGAGAACGACCATGGAAAGTTGCGACGACAACGGCGAGGAGCCGCAAGATTTCGGTCTAATCGACTTGGAGATGGCGTTGGCGCGCCTCGGCCGGATTCTGCGCAGGATACGGATTCCGAGCGCCTATCTAAACCGCGACATCGACATAAATTCGTTTTGGCAGCTCTCGCCGCTACGAAGCAAAAAGCCGCTTCGCCCAACGGAGATCGCAGCGCAACTCGCGCTGGACAACTCGACAATCTCAAGGCAGCTACAGAAGCTCGA
Source organism: Actinomycetes bacterium (assembly GCA_021790495.1). Taxonomy (GTDB): domain Bacteria; phylum Actinomycetota; class Acidimicrobiia; order Acidimicrobiales; family Acidimicrobiaceae; genus Acidithrix. The sequence goes on along the minus strand of JAJYGZ010000216.1, from coordinate 3,251 downwards.
AGCGCAAGGCCTGGTGGAAAGAACCACCGATCCCACCGACGCCCGCGCGCATCTCATCGCTCTCACCTCTGACGGAGAACAAATTCTTGAGCTGGTCGCTTCGGCGCGCCGCGAGATGATCGCCGGTGTAATCTCGCATTGGGAACCCGAAGACGTATCGAGTTTGCTCCGCTACCTCGCGCGCTTTACCGACGAATTGGAAGGGCAGATTTGACGCGTTCACTCTCAGGACCATCTACTTGGCATGGTATTTGAATTAGTCCGGAGATCGAATCCCTACTAAACATGTCAACTCGCTTCAGGTAGATGATTTGCAATGCGCGACAATCTCTCAATATCGTCGACCTCGGCCGGTAATCGCTCCATCGAATGGCGCCTCAGCCAGCCCGAATCGACTCGCCTGGCGCGCCGGTGGCCAATCAGAACCAGGTCGCCCAACTCCGAGAGAACTGCCTTCGTACTTGCTGGCGGTGGAAACCGGGGAGCCGCCCAGGTCGGAATGCTTTCCGCCTTGGTCGAGCACGACATCTATCCCGATTTCGTGCTTGGCGCCTCCGTCGGGGCATTGAATGGCGTCGCCTTCGCGAGCGAGCCGTCGCGAGCGACGCTCGCCAAGCTTTATGAGCTATGGACCAGCGTCAGCAAAGACTTGATCTTTCCGCCTCACAGATTTGGCAATGCTTGGCGATACGCGCAAAAGCGCGCTTTTGTCTACTCGAACAATTCGTTGGAGCAAATAATCCGCGACAACGTCGCGATCGGCGACCTCGCCGACACCCAGATACCCACCGAAGTCGTAACGACTAATGCGATAACCGGCGTCGCGTTTCGAATCTCAACTGGGGATCCCGTCACGGCACTCCTAGCCTCGGCAGCCCTGCCCGGCGCTCTCCCGCAAATCGAGTTGGACGGGGTCTTCTACATCGATGGCGGAATCAGCGACGACGTTCCGATTCTGCGAGCGGCCGAGCTCGGCGCTACCTCCATCTACGTGCTCTATTGCGGCACTATCGATCGCGGAGCCCGAATTCGAAGTCGACCCATCGAGGCCGTGCTCGACTCGTTCGTACTGGCCAAGCTGGCGCGCCTTCGGGCCGATCTGAAAGCGCTCGGGGACGGCGCCCGGGTGACAATTCTCCAGAGCCCGATCGCGCAATCGATCCCATGGCTCGACTTCGGCCACGGTCCCGAGATGATTGACGACGGTTACCGCTCGGCCAGCTCGGCGCTTTCACAATTGGAAGCGCCTAGGGCCAAGCCTCGCCGTTTTGGTTCTGCTCGCAAGGCGGCCGATTTCCTCGAGATACGACTTGAGGCGCCGACCTGATCCGCTCGCCACGCGACTAGCCGCCTATCCGAACTCGCAGTCGCGACAAGGGGCGCGAAAGTTAAATGCTGAGCGCCATGGCGCTCAGCATTTCGCCCACCCCCGACGAAAAATCCCCGGTAAAACGACCCGGCTTCAGTGTTTGGCGAGTATCACCGCTACTGCCGAGTAGGACTCGCTTGACATCGAATATCTGGCCGTGGCGACATTGGCTTTCACTTGTTCGGCCGAGGTAGCTCCCGCAATCACCGAAGAGACGTTCGGATTGGCAAGAAGCCACGCAAAAGCGAGGTCGAGCAGGCCTGCGCCCTCAGCACCTGCAAAGCGCTCCAGCTCTTCGATGAGATCGAAATTGGCCTTGGCGATTTCGGCGGGCCGCGACGCCAGTCGCGTGTTGGCCACCGCGGGCTGGTTCCGCTTGAACTTTCCTGTCAGCAGACCTGCGGCTAAGGGATAGAACGGCAAAATTCCCACTCCAAAGTGCTCCGCGGCGGGAATTACCTCGAGTTCGATCTGGCGATTGAGCAGCGAATAGAGGTTTTGGGCAGAGACAAAGCGCTCGCGCCCGGCAGACCGCGCAACAAATTCAGCTTCGGCGATCTGCCAGCCGGCTAAATTCGACGAACCGATGTACCTGACTTTCCCCTCGAGAACCAGCTCGTTCAGCGCCGCAAGGGTCTCGGCGATGGGAGTATTTGGATCCGGCTCGTGCAGCTGATAGAGATCGATGTAGTCGGTCTGCAACCTGCGCAGCGAGGCCTCGACGGCGCGTCGGATGTAGCGGCGCGATCCACGGGCAATCTCCCCGTCATTCATGGACATTCCGAACTTGGTGGCGAGTACTATCTCGTCACGCCTGCCCTTGAGGATCTCGCCCATGAAGGTTTCGGATCCTCCGAAGTTGCCGTAGATATCCGCCGTATCAAAGAGCGTGACGCCCGCATCGAGCGCGGCAAAGATCACTTCCCTTGAACGTTCGATGTCGCAGCGCCCACCAAAGTTATTGCAGCCCAGGCCGATCTCAGAGACCGTCAATCCGCTTCGTCCCAACTGTCGTGTTTTCATCTCTACATTCTTAGTGGGAATGCCATGGCGGTGCGATTCTCGCTGCGCCGCCTTTTGCCCAATCTGCGACCTAAAGCGGTAGGGGATATTCCGGATGCTCGCGGGAAAAGTGAAGCGCAACCTCGCGCGCCAACGAGAGAACCGGCTCGCCCAGCTCTTTAGATGCCGCCGCGAGGTCTTCGAATTCGATCTTGGACCCATGCGGTCCGACCTTGACGCGAAAACAGTGTCCCCGATATTCAACCTCGACAATGCGCCGCTCCAATACAACTCGCCCAAGCTGCGACATTCGAACTCCGAGCGAACCGGTCGAAACGAAAAGGGCATCGAGCAAGTTTGCCTTGTCTTGCAATTTGCAAAGCACCGACAAGACGACTGCAGGCCGTCCCTTCTTTCCCACCATCGGCGTCGCCCATGCGTCGAGCGCACCGAGCGAAATCAGCTGTCGAATCGACTCCCCGACAAACTCGCCGCTGCGGTCGTCGAGGTTTGTCTCAAGGAGAGTCACTTGGTCGTCATGAGAATCAGAGGACCGCTCCGCGATCAATGCCGCCACCAGTACGTTCGGCCTGTCCGCGACCTCTCTGCCCCCGGCACCGTAACCAGTTTGGCTAACGACAAATGCGCCGCCGGCGCGCATTGGCCGTGCGCCGATCCCGGCGAGGATGGCAGCTCCGGTAGGAGTGCAAAGCTCGACGCCCCCGAACGTTGAGGTGATTTCGAGTCCGCTCAGGAGTTCAAGCGTGGCTGGAGCCGGAATGGCCATCACGCCGTGTCGAGTCGCCATGTGCCCAGCGCCGGTCTCAATCGGCCCGACGAATACTTCGGAAACGTCTAAATAGTCGAGTCCCACCCCGAC
>JAJYGZ010000361.1 GCA_021790495.1 Actinomycetes bacterium | reverse complement strand
CGATGGGTTTAGAGAGCGTGATGGTGATCGGAGTTGAAGGGGAGAGATTCATAGTGCCCGGACTAAGTACCGCTGCAGGGCTGGTGTACGATCCCTGAAAGTAGGTGAGACGCGAAGTCGCGGGCAGCGTTTACCAAGAGTCGGGAGACGCTGCGACTTTGAGAATCCCAGCTTTGGAATTGCCGATGATCCGTAAAAGCGAGACCGAGGAGGTAGCAGGGTTGAGGTGATAAACCTTGGTCCCCCCGGTCCCGGTCACCGATAGGGTGCGAATCGGCTTTGAGAAGTAACAGAGAACTGGTTTACCCGCAGAGCCAAACGCGACCGGATCAAGCAGCGTCGCATTCGGCGTCACCACTTGCTTGCTTATTACTTTTGTCTTTCCGACCAGCCAGGAGATCCAATTCGGCCTTTCGAGCGAAACAACAACCGTCGCGCGCGTAGAGACGGCGAGCTTTACCGAGGGACGAATTATGCCGTTGCTTATCACGAAGGGAATTGATTTAGTGTCGGCCGTGACGCTAATTCCCGAGACGCGTTGCGTTACACCGGCGAGGTTAAGCCGGGCAAGCGAGTCCGGTGAACTTGTAAGCGACGCTTTTGGCCACTGAACGGCCAGCAATACGCCGGCGCCGACGAGCACTAATCCGATCCCGCTGCCGACAGCGATTGCAACGCGCTTCCAGGTGCGCGCTTTGGTTTCGCCGTCTCCATCGGTCTGAGGACCCTCTATTTTTGAGCTAGTTAGCAATTCGTCTCGCCTATGTCGTGTTTTGGGCACCGTGTTCAAAGTGTCGTTGTCATTATCGTGGTCCCGGCGAGGCGCAGAACACCACGTCCGATACCGCTCAGTTACTTTTGATGATTTTAGCCGAAACTTCGGGCAACTTTTATGATGGCTGGGTAGTGGCTCTGTAGGTGTCATTAATCCAAAGAAAGCACGAGAATTTCCGGGTCGCGTCGCCGCCCAGCTATGCGCGTATTTCCAGGTCAGAAATTCCTCACCAGCCGCGGTGGAAAGCAAGACAAAGGGTTTTCCCGTCTAGAAGAAATGTGCGTCTTTGGTTTCGCTCTTCTGTTGTAAAACGCCCAAGATGAGGCAAGTTTGTCCAACATTGGCCGATAGGATCCACTCGGGTTGAGCCAGCCGCTGACCCTTGCGACAAGCCCGATTCTAAAGGCAAGAGGAAAGATTAGGAGAAGATTTAGTCCGGTGAGGTCGAGGCGATTACGAAAGAGCGCCATTTGCACTACTGAGTAACCCTATAGGGGCCTGCTAGCATCGGGGCGGTGTTTGCCGATGCGAACTGAACTGCCGCTCGACCCCGATGAGGCAACTCGTCTGACCCGCGCATTTGTCCGGGCGCTACCACGCAAGATAGGTCCCGGGGGCGTAGTCGTCGCCGGGGCATTGCTGGCTCTGGCATTGCGCCTCATCATGCTCGTCCAGCCTGCCCATTTCGGCGGAATGAGCGAATACGACGATGCGGTCTATTTCGGAGCTTCGGTGATGATGACCCACGGTGTCTTCCCATACCGTGACTTCGTAATGGTGCAGCCACCTGGGCTGCCGGTATTGATGTTGCCGTTAGCGCTCTTGGCTGAGCTGATGGGTACTCGTGCGACGCTTGAGGCTACGAGAGTTATCACCGTTCTCATTTCCGTGGCCGATGTCGCCCTGGTCGGTTACATCATGCGTCGCTATGGGAAGATCGCCGTTCTTGCTACTGTGGTCGTCGCTGCTACCTTGCCGCCGTTCATCTGGGCTTCGCAGACTCTTTTGCTTGAGCCGTATCTGGACCTGTTTTGCCTAGCCGGCACTGCGGTGCTCTTTGCGCGAGAGCATTTTGTCTTATCGCCGAGGCGAATTGCCGTTGCTGGAGCGATGTTTGGCATTGCGGGCACTATGAAACTCTGGGCGTTGATTCCGTTTTTGATGCTTTTGGCAATCGTTGGGCGGCGATCAAGGCGTCACGCTCTCTACTTCACGATGGCCGCCGGATCGGTGTTTGCCTTAATCTGCCTTCCATTTTTGGTGCTCGCGCCTGCCGGGTTTTTGCACCAGGTCATCTTTGATCAGATAGTGCGAAGCGACATTCGAACTCCGCTCGCGACCCGGCTTGGTTACCTTGGCGGCAGTGGATCAGCGCTGGGAGCCACCGATGTCGGGGCTACGGTCGCGCTGGTTAGTTTCGAGTGGCTCTTTGTCGTCACCCCGTTCATCGCGGCAAGATCGTGGCCCAAGGGAATCGAGGCTTTCGCACTCGGGTCGGCGGCGCTGATTTTTGCGTCGACCTTGGCTCCGCCAAACTTCTACTACCACTACGAGGCTTTCTACGCGCCATTTTTTTCCCTTGCAGTCGGGCTTTCGCTAAGGCGATGGATACTGCTGGTGCCCAAAACGGCGATCGCGACTGCTGGCGCGATCGGCCTGGCGCTGGCCTTGGTGCTCTGGGGCTTTGGCTACGCGGCGTTGGGGGCTGGGGTTCGCGTCGATCCTTCCGCGCTGGTTCAGGCGCTGATTCCCAAGGGAGCCTGCGTGCTCAGCGATAGCGTGGAGATTACCTTGTTGTCCAATCGCTTTGCCACTTCCAATCAGCGCTGTCCTGTAATCATCGATGCCTTTGGGACCGCCATAGCCGATGGTTCGGGCGTAGCGGCCTCGGCGAACGTCGATGTGGCACCACGGCTGGAGAGGCTGTGGATGAAGGCCTTTACCCAAGCGCAATACGTGGTTCTGAGCGACAACAACGCGGCTCGGATTCCCTGGAGCGGCCCCCTTGTCAATTACTTTGATGCCCACTTTCATCAAGTCGGATCCGCCGGAGTCGCGGTGTATGACCGTCGCGTACCCAAAGGGTGAAGGCTTTGCCACTTGCACTTGGATCACGGGGGCTCGTTGCGCACGATGCTTCGTCAATGTTTTCGCTCGAGCCGTGGGGCTGAGCGAAACGGGGGCCTGAAGCCCACGGCTTTTGACGAAGGGGATCAAGCCCAGCGTCCAGGCAGGTCCAACGCTGTCGCACCCATCTGAGACTTTGTGCTCATCGCCTACCGGTCCCCCAACAAGACGGGGTGCTCGGCGAATTGCCACCTCATCCGGTGTCTGAAGTGCAGGCGCCGGGCGCTGGTGGGATAGCTGGGGCATGATTGAAAGAAATCATCTCGCAGCGGGGCACCGACCTGGGAGTCCAAGTGATTGAGTTGGAATTTGAGCCAGGCCGATTGCCTCTTGCGGCGCGCAACTCCAACCCTGGCCGGCGCGGGGGCATTGGGACGCGGGACCGGAGGACCCAGCCGATGTTGTTAGTCCAAGCGGGCAGTGGCGGCACTGCGACCAAGACGTCTTCAGGCACCGAGGCGGCCCGAGCCCCAGAACCCGACGGCCTAGGGCGCGGCGGCCCTCGGCCTTGTGCGCCTCTCCCAGAGCGCGGAGACGCCTGGGCGAAAAAGCGCTGAGACGCAACACCAAGATCGAAAGGTTGCGCCCCCGCGACGGGGGCTTGGCGCCCCCTGGCAATCGGGCCTGCTTGCGATCTGCTATTGGCCCAAGACATGGATGCGCCCGAGGAGTTACCACGACAACAGCTGTAGTCCAAAGATTCATCCCATCGACAACTGAGGTTAAGAGGCATTTTACGTTGGCTTTTTAGGGTAAAGCTCGGCCGCGTCGTTGGGACGGATGGCCTAAGGAGGACTCAACTTTGAAGATCAAGAATACCTATAAGAGTGCTTTGGGAGCTTCGATCTCTTTGGCGCTGATAGGCCTCGGTGCGACCGCGGCGAGCGCCACGCCCGGGGATCGGGGAAATAGCGGGCATTCTGCAGGCAACGTTGTCGCGGTGTTGCACGGTCAGGAGCTCCATCACACCTTCGTGGCCCGCGGTTCTTCGGTAACCGGGACTTTGAGCGGACCGGACGATCTCACCTATTTAGGGAGCGAACTCTTCGTGGCGTTCCAGAACGGTGTCGGCCCGCAGGGCCAAGCGGCCAGCAATGGCGACACGTCCAGCACGGTCGTCGGCTTCAGCGGCGACGGCCAGGTTCTCGGCCAGTGGGACATCGCCGGTCACATCGACGGGCTAAGCGCCGACCCGGGGACCGGGCGGCTGATCGCCACGGTCAATGAGGACGCCAACTCCAGCCTGTACGTACTCGACCCCGGCTCGGGTTCCATCCAGCACTATACCTATGACCACAGCCCACTGCTTCAAAACGGGGGGACGGACGCCATCTCGGTCTATGAGGGCCGTATCCTGATTAGCGCGTCGGCTCCGGGCACGCCATCCTTGCTCAACTCCAATCCCCCGGCAGCGCCCCAAGGGCAGTATCCGGCGGTGTACTCGGTCTCGCTGGACCCCCAGACCTTGGTGGCCGCAGTGTCCCCTCTCTTTTTTGACGAGGCGACCGCCGTTGCCGCCAACGGTTCCGATACGGGCCAGACCGTCACGTTGGGGCTCACTGATCCCGACTCGAACGAAGTAGTGCCCGCATCAAGCCCGCGTTTTGCCGGTGACTTCGTCCTCGACAGCCAAGGCGACCAACAGCAAATCTACGTGTCTGATCCCGGCGGGCCGCTGCAGCAGCTCTCGGTACTCTCGCTGGACCAGTCGATCAACGACACGGCCTGGGCTACCGAGGCGCACGGCGTCTTGTACGCCAGCGATTCCTCCAGTGATACGGTCGATGCCATCACCGGCAACTTCGACCCAGGTACCGCATTCGTGGCCGCCACGCCATGCGACGCCAATACCGCGTCATCTAGCTGCAAGGCTGCCAACTTCCTCGGACAGCTGAACCTGGAAAGCGGGCACGTCAGCCCGGTCGCGCTCAGCGGCGGGGCGCTGGCTCCGGGCGGCCTCGTCTTTGTCCCCGGTGCGCAGGGTGTCTCGCCTGTGACCAGGGGTAACTGAGCACCCTGAGGAGCGCGCCATCTCCCGGGGTCGACCATCAACGCGGCTGGCCCCGTGGGACCGCTGCGGTGTCATCGCCCAGGCTCAATGCTCCGCCTAGCCCATGCCAGCTGCCAGGGCCCTGGTTTGTTCCTGCGACCGCAGCGGCCTCGAGAGCCTCAGGGTCACAAAGATGGCAGCTACGGGCTAGGGCCGATCCAAAGCCGACCCGAACCGCTTTATTGCCGATGCGAAATGGGTACCATTCCGCTCTGCGCCGTGCTGGCAAACAAACCAAGGCCGGCAAGGAGATCGTGGCAGTGTCGGCCAGGGACACCACGCAGAGCGCAGTTCTTGTGGGGCGAAACCCAGGCCCCGCACCGCGCTGTAATCCCAGGGTTTAATCAGTCAACTTTGCGAAGTCGCTGCACCGCGTCGCTCTTGGTCGTAGGCTCTGCTTGCGGACCTAAAGATAGCTATGAGGTTCGTCGAGCCATCGGTGGCGAGGCGAGAAGTTGTGTTGGAAAGCCAAGTACGAGAAGGAGTGCGCTATGGGAATCCCAGCCAATCCAACTGAGAGTTTTCGGAGTCTACGAGACTTTCTGGTAGCTAACCGAAACGACTACCGAAAGGCTTATGACGGCTTTGCGGTTCCTCCCCTGACCCATTTCAACTGGGCGCTCGACTGGTTTGACGCAATAGCCAAGGGAAATAGCGCTACCGCGCTATGGATCGTCGAGGAAGACGGATCCGAAATAAAGATCTCGTTTGAAGAGATGATGCATCGTTCCAACCAGGTGGCGAACTGGTTCTCGTCGCTGGGACTTTCTCGGGGCGATCGCGTCCTGGTGATGTTGGGAAATCAGCTAGAACTCTGGGAAACCGTGTTGGCAATCATGAAGTTGGGCGCGGTCGTTATCCCGGCCACACCGCTTCTGGGTCCGGGTGATCTCACCGACCGCATCGAGCGCGGCAACGCGCGCCTGGTGGTGGTGGGAACAAATGATAGCCATAAGTTCGCCGGGGTGAAAGGAGATTATCTTCGGGTGGCGGTAGGTGCGCCAACACCGGGCTGGGAGGACTATTCGAACGCTTATGACTCTGACAGCGGCTTTACACCGCAGGTTCCGACTCGTTCCGACGAGGTCTTCCTGCTTTATTTCACTTCAGGAACCACTTCTAAACCCAAGCTGGTGGAGCACACCCACGTCTCCTATCCGGTCGGGCACCTCTCGACCATGTACTGGATTGGTCTGGTTCCGGGCGATGTGCATCTCAATATCTCTTCTCCGGGCTGGGCCAAACACGCCTGGAGCAGCATCTTCGCGCCTTGGAATGCCGAGGCGACGATTTTTGTCTACAACTACTCCCGCTTCGATGCATCCGCGCTGCTTTCCCAGCTAGACGTTCGCGGCGTAAGCACTTTCTGCGCACCTCCAACCGTTTGGAGGATGCTCATCCAGGCCGACATTTCCCATCGACCTGCGAAGTTGCGCGAGGTGGTGAGCGCGGGGGAGCCGCTCAACCCCGAGATCATCGATCAGGTACGAAAAGCCTGGGACATTTCGATTCGCGACGGTTATGGCCAGACCGAAACTACCGCGCAAATCGGAAATTCCCCCGCTCAGAAGCTCAAGGCGGGTTCCATGGGTCGGCCGCTTCCCGGATACAACGTTACCCTTGTGGATCCCATAACTGGCGCCGAGACGCCCGAAGGTGAAATATGTTTAGACCTATCGCATCGCCCGGTGGGACTGATGGTCGGTTACCAAGGTGATGAAGTGCTCAATGCCGGGGCGATGCGGGGCGGCTACTATCACACCGGAGATGTGGCGGGTATCGACGGTGAGGGATACATCACTTACGTCGGCCGAACCGACGACGTCTTCAAAGCGTCCGATTACCGGATCTCGCCATTTGAATTGGAGAGCGTGCTCATCGAACACCCCGCCGTGGTAGAGGCGGCCGTCGTTCCCTCACCGGACCCAATTCGACTCGCTGTTCCCAAGGCCTATGTGACCCTGGCGAGTGGCTTTGAACCCAACCGCGAGACCGCGCTGTCGATTCTCGCCTATGCCAAGGAGCACTTATCGGCACACAAACGGATCAGGCGTCTTGAGTTCGGGGAGCTTCCAAAGACTATCTCGGGAAAGATTCGCCGTGTTGATCTGCGCGGACGCGAGTCCGCCTTGCATGGTCCCGACGCCAAAGCGCCGGCCGGGGAGTGGAACTACGACGACTTTAGCGAGTTGCGTTCTTAGCTTCGAAGATTGAACTTCTCGAGGCGGTGTTTTGGGTGCTGAGATTGAGGAGCGATGGCGCTACGGCGATGGAGGTGCGTCGAGGAGACCTTGTCGGTGCCAACGGAGCGCCTTGGCAATGGGCGATGTTGCGTACCCTGGCGCGGTTCAGATCTTGGGCCTCCCCTCAATAGCTTCGCATCTCCATGAGTTGGGTTCGCGCCAAGCCAGCCACGGCTCGACCGGCTGGGGCGCGCAAAAGCGCCGTTTTGGCAATTTGGATTGCCAGGGCCGCACCGAGAATCTCGAGACCGTCGTGCTCGTTGCGCGCTTTGCCTGCGTTGGGCATGAGGGCGAT
>JAJYGZ010000090.1 GCA_021790495.1 Actinomycetes bacterium | reverse complement strand
GCTTGAAATTGAGTCACCACGTCGTTGCAGTCCCGGCGTTCCTCGATCATCTTTTGGAGACCGCCCACCTGGCCCTCTACGCGAGCCAGGCGCCTGGAAAACTCCCGCACCTCAGCATCTGAAAGTTGCATGCCGCTTTCGCTACCGTCGCCGCTGCTGAGCTCAACCGGATTCGTCTTACTCGCCACAATACTCCCTGACATTGATACCCCTAGAGGTATTCTACTCACCCAAGTACGCAACCCGGATAAAGTCGTCATTTAGGAGTTCCGAAGCGGGAGCGCTCCGGGTAATCTCGCCCGTTTCCAGCACGTACGCCCGATTGGAAACCGATAGCGCTTGGGTGGCATTTTGCTCCACGAGGAGCACCGTTGTGCCTTGGGAATTTATCTCGCGAATGATCTCAAAGATCTGGGTAACGAGCTTGGGGGCCAGGCCCATGGACGGCTCGTCAAGGAGCAGCAGATCCGGCGCCGCCATCAGCGCGCGACCGATGGCGATCATCTGTTGTTCGCCGCCGGACATGGTCCCTGCCACCTGTTTACGCCGTTCGCTGAGCCGGGGGAACAGGCCAAAAACCCTTTCGAAGTCAGCGGCAATTATCTCCGACTCCTTTTTCTTGCGGGAATAGGCGCCCATCTCGAGATTCTCCATCACGGTCATCCCGGGAAAGATCCCCCGCCCTTCGGGAGATTGGCATAATCCCAGCGTAACGCGCTGATGACCCGGCATGCTGGTGATGTCACCACCCTTGAAGGTGACAGATCCGTGAGAGACTTTGCGTAGTCCAGAAATAGTCTTGAGCGTCGTCGTCTTGCCCGCGCCATTGGCGCCTATGAGACAGACAATCTCGCCCGCGTCAACCTGGAGCGAAATCCCACGAAGGGCCTCGATCTTGCCGTAATATACCCTTAGATCCTTGACCTCAAGAAGCATCTTTGGACGCCCCCAGATATGCCTCGACAACTGCGGGGTTTTGGCGAATCTCGCCGGGCAACCCGTCCGCGATCTTCTTTCCGAAATCCAGCACTACAATCCGATCCGAGATCTTCATTACCAAACTCATATCGTGCTCAATGAGAACTACGGTCACGCCGCGGTCGCGGATTCGCCGAATCAAACCCTGTAGATCCACTTTTTCGGCCGGGTTCATCCCTGCCGCCGGTTCATCTAGCAAAATGACTTTGGGACCGGTTGCCAGGGCGCGCGCAATCTCGAGTCTCCGTTGGTCTCCATAAGAGAGCGACTGAGCTTCGCGCCCGGTGCTTCCCTCAATTCCGACGAAATCGATCGCCTCAGCTGCGCGATCACGCGATGCGAGTTCCTCGCGTTTTTGCCGGGGCGTGTGCAGCATCGCGCCAAACACCGTGGACTTGGAGGACGCGTCACCGCCTACCATCGCGTTCTCCAGGACGGTCATGTTGGGAAACAGCCGGATGTTTTGAAATGTCCGTGCAAGACCGAGACGGGTAATTCGATGCGGCTTTAGGCCAGCCAAGTCTTTACCTCCGAACGTAACGTTCCCTTCGGTTGGCTTGTAGACGCCGGTAACCGTATTGAAAACCGTCGTTTTTCCTGCACCGTTAGGTCCGATCACGGCGAGAATCTCACCGCGTTGCACTGAGAAGGATACGTCGGATACCGCCAAAACGCCGCCGAAACGAACGGTGACGCCATTGAGCGCAAGAAGTACCGAGTCGAGCTCATTTGGGGAAGGAATAGTAGTCATCTAAACCTCCGGCGTTGATCCAGGTTGTTCGATATCAACTTCACCGCCCAAGTGGGCCCCGCCACCTCTGCCTTCAAGAAGTTCGGCCTTGCGCCGCGCCGCAGGAATAATGCCTCCAGGGCGAAACACCATCATGGCGACTAATATCGCACCAAATATCAGAATCCGATAATTGGCCAGCCCTCGAAAGCGCTCGGGCAGCCACGCAACCAGGAAAGCTCCGAGTATAACCCCTATCCGGTTCCCCGAACCGCCAAGCACCACGCACACGAGAATAAGCACCGAGAGCAGAAGCGGATAGTTCTCCGGAGTTATCGCGATGACTTTCGCGGCGTATACCACTCCGGAGAGTCCCCCGACGCTCGCCCCAATTGCGAAGGCCCATATCTTGAAGGTAAAGGTGGGAACTCCCATTAGCTCCGCCGCATCCTCGTCCTCGCGAAGCGCCACCCAACCTCTTCCCACCCTGGACTTTTCCAACCGAGTGGTGAAAAAGATCACCAAAACGATCATTGCGAGTTCAAGGTAGTAGTACGGCCGTGCATCGAGGACGCCATATGAAAGAACCGACAGGGTCCCCACCGAGGGAGGATGGGGAATACCAGAAATTCCAGTCGGACCCCCGGTTATTGTCAAGTTATTAGCGACGCGCTGGATGATCTCGCCAAAGCCGAGGGTCACAATCGCCAAATAGTCGCCACGCAGGCGCAGCGTAGGCGCCCCAAGCAGAACGCCCGATAGCGCGGCTGCCGCAATTCCAACTGGGAGAATCTCCCAAAAACTCCAATGGTAATTGACGCCAAGGACCGCCATCGAGTAGCCGCCTATGGCGAAAAACGCCACGTAGCCCAGATCGAGCATTCCCGCTAAACCTACGACTACATTCAGACCCAAGGCCAGCAAGATATAGGAGCCGATTGGGTAAAAGAGGATGGTGCGCCAGTCGCTTTGTGGCGCCATGAAATTGCCGATGCTCTGAGCGGGAGCCAGTACGGCCAGTACGATAACAAAGAGGTATCCTGTCGCCCGTGCCCATTTCGGAGCCCTTTGCCACATCGTCCGAAGCGAGTGAAGGCTTTTAAAGAGCGGTGCTAGAGCCGAATCTGTGACCTGGGTAATCCTTTTAGCGGTCATTGCCACCGTGGGGTCTCCTTGTTTTGCGAGATGCTAGGCGCGAGCACGCTGAAGGTTTTCTCCGAGGATGCCAGTAGGTCTAACCAGAAGTACCAGAACCAGAACCGAAAACGCCACGACGTCCACCCACTGCGCGTGGAAGATCGCCCCGCCGAAGGTCTCGATTAGCCCCAAAGCGAATCCGCCGATTAGCGCACCGCGAATATTGCCGATGCCACCGAGAACGGCGGCGGTGAAGCCCTTGATGCCGATCACAAAACCAATGTTGTACTGAGTAACTTCATAGAAAGTTCCGTAAAGCATCGCCGCAGCGCCGGCCATAATTCCACCCAGCAGGAACGTCAGAGTTATTACCCGGTCGATATTGACGCCCATGAGCATCGCCGTCGACGGATCCTGAGCCACAGCCCGAATTCCGCGGCCAAGGCGTGTGCCGTTCACGAATCTGTCGAGAATGAACATCATGACCAGCGCTCCGACAACCACAAGGAGCTTATCGGAGCGGACTACTCCGGTTCCGATATGGAAAAGGACGTTCTTTTGCAGTACGCGGGGAAATGGGATGAGGTCGCGACCATAACGAAGAGCGAAGACCTCCTGCAAGAAGAATGACATGCCAATCGCCGAAATCAGGTTTGCGAGCGAGGTTGAATTGCGCTTGCGCAGTGGCCGGTAAGCCACGCGCTCAACACCCACAGCCACCAACCCGGAAGCCGCCATCGCAGCAAGCGTAATCAAAATAAATACGCCAATGGCCGCTATTCCACCTGGCGCATGCGTGATTCCTAGCGCGTGAAGAGTAAAAAGGCTGGCAAAGGTGCCAACCATGAAGACTTCTGAGTGGGCGAAATTGATAAGACGCAGAACGCCATATACCAGCGTATATCCAAGCGCCATCAGGGCGTAAATGGCTCCGGTGGTGGTGCCATCGATTACCGATGGCCAAAACTGGATGATGAGGTTGTGCATCGTGCCCCCAACATTCGAGAACCTGAAACGATCTCTCAGGCCAGGTAAGTGACTATTCCAACAATCAAAAGGCGCTGCAACCAAAACCTTGGTTTGGCTACAGCGCCGATCTTACGAAATTGACGGGACCTATAAGGCCGTATCAGCCGACCAAGTTGCTAACGAGACCGAGAGAGGTAAACGCGGTGCCACTCGCCTGATAGACGTAGATTCCGCCGCCATTGATATCGCCGGTCGAAGTGAAGGAAATCTTTTTGGTGATTCCGTCAAATGTGTGCGAGCCGATATAGGTGTTGATCCCAGCGGAGGTGGTTTGTCCCGCCTTGATCGCAGCGAGAATGACACCAGCGGCGTCATAACCCTCTGCCGAATAGGTGCCAGGAGCTGTATTGAACATCGCCTGGTAGGCAGAGGTAAATGCCTTGCCGGCTGTGGTGCCAGAAACGTCGCCGCAAGCACAAGTTGCATAAGTGTTAGCAGACTCAGCCTGGCCAGCCGTGCTGATCAGCTTGGGGTCGAGAGATCCGTCATCGCTAACGAAAGGCGCCTTGTAACCGGCGTCGCGAAGCTGCTTCAGCAGCCGTCCGGCGGCGTCATAGTATCCGCCATAGAAGACGGCGGTGGCCCCTGACGCCATAATGGCGTTTACGGTCGAGGAGTAGTCGGGCGCGGTCGGGTCGATCGATTGCGAAGTGGCTATCGACGCGCCCAATCCCGGCAGTGCCTGTCGAACAATGTTCGCGATACCTTGCCCATACGCGCTCTGGTCGTCGATGACTGCAACCTTGGTGGCGCCAAGCTTCTTAACGATAAACTGTGCCGCAGCAGGTCCTTGAGCGTTGTCATTGCCAACGATTCTGTGCCAAAACTTCCAGCCATGGGTCGCCAGGGCCGGGTTGGTGGCCGAAGGAGTAACACTGACGATACCCGCTTGCTCAAGAATTGGATCCGCCGCAAGAGACTCGCCCGAAAACGCCGGTCCAACTACCGCGACAAGCTTGTCAGTGATCGCCTTTTGGGCTAACTGCGGTGCCTGCGCCGGGTCGCCCTGAGAATCGAGATTCACCAACGATACTTTCGCTGATGCGGTCGCGTTGTACTGAGAGACTGCCAGCTTCACGCCGTTGTCAATATTGATTCCCAACTGTGCGTTGGGACCGGTCAAAGCGCCAAAAAAACCAATCGGCACGCTCGCCGGTGCCGCCGTCGTGGCCGACGAGCTGCTGCTCGAAGACCCGCAAGCTGCTGCAAGCAAGCCGCCGACTGCTAGAAGCGAAGGAAAAGTTATCCTGCGCACATGCGATTTCGACATTAAACACCCCTGTTGATAGTCGTATCGCGGTTGGCCCAACGGCCAATCGCTAGATGTAACCTAGCAGCACCGGACACTCCAGCCGACATTATTAATTGCATTCTGGTTAACCGCAGGAAAAAGCAGTATGCTCCCTGCATAACGCCGTCTTTTCGCTACTTTGTCTCGCTTTGCCGGATCATAATGCAACACTGGAGACCAGGTATCAAACGGGCAATTCACTCTGGGCGAAGCTCCACTCGCCACTAATACATTGCGGGCCAAATCGTCGCGGTTCCCCGGAGAGATGTTGTTCAGCATATTTGTAGCCAAATGTTCCCATCTGCGCTTTGAGAGCGACCGATGTGAGCAGAGCGTTCAAAGAGCCATCGGTGAGGGCTTCTACTGGTTCCAAGAATTCAGGGCCAGTCGCGTTGGTTGAGTTTCACCCGACACTGCGAGTTCATTGAGCCATTCCCTGGACGCGCGTCTTCACGTTTGAAAGGTTGGCCCGTCGACGGCAAATGAATAGGGCGACCAACGACGAGGAAAACGCGGTGGGCCTTCCAAGATGCGATCCGATCTTGAAGGCTAAAAAATGGAGCGGGTGACGGGGATCGAACCCGCACCACCAGCTTGGAAGGCTGGAGCTCTACCATTGAGCTACACCCGCGCGGGGCACCTAATCCTAGCGGATAGTTGCCGATCGCTGCTCCCAATTGAACGCGATTTAGTGCTCCGCCACCATGGAGAACAACAGATTTCGGAGTTGAGCGGCCTGAAAAGACGCCGGTTAGCGCCGCTGAGAGGTTCACTCGCCGAACTTGGGGCCATCGTGGTCGGGGAGGGGGGATTTGAACCCCCGACCCCCTGGTCCCAAACCAGGTACGCTGCCGCTGCGCCACTCCCCGATGTCAAACCAGCTTAGACGGTCGGGTTACCCAACACGATTTCCTGCTGGACGAAATCGGTTGAGAAAGAACCTGGCGACGACGATTACGATGACTACCGCGATCAAATATCCTGCGTACTTGACATAGCTCGCGACGTGGCTCCAATTCGCACCAAGGGTATACCCGACTACCGCTAGAGCGGCGCACCACGGCAACGCACCTAAAAATGTAAAGACTCCAAAGCGGACTGGTTTCATCTCAGCCACGCCAGCTGGAAGCGAAATGAAGGTGCGAACCACCGGAAGAACTCTACCGATGAGAACCGCGGCTTCTCCGCGCTTGGCGAACCAGAGCTCGGACTTGTGCAAATCATCTTCCTTGATTCGAATGTATCGGCCAAGGCGCAACACAATGGCCCGACCGCCAGTGCGGCCGATGACCCAGGCGATGTAACTACCTAGGACATTACCGAGAGTTCCTGCCAGAATCGCCTCGACGAGGTTCATTTTGCCAAGACCAGCGAGCGCGCCGGCAAAAGGCATTATCACTTCGGAGGGAATAGGAATAAGCGCGGATTCTGCGGTCATGAGAAGAAAGACCGCAAGTACGCCAGAGGTAGTGATGAAATTTTCCACGCGATTACATTAGCTGCCCGGAGCGCCGCAGTACTCGAAGAGCTGATTAACGCCACAAAGTTCCGACAAGAATTCACCTGGTTTGCCAAGCGGAACGAAGAAATTCAGACGCTCAGCCACAGCGGTTCCGGGAATATTGACTCGCTCGCACTCGCCACACAGGTCGCGCAAACTAATCAACTTGATCGAGGATGTGCTTTGCTCTAAGGTTGCGAAGATCCTCGGCAAAATCGCCTCGATAAAACCGCGCCTCGAGCCATTTTCGTCGGCATGAAAATTCTTATCGACAAAATCTAGAAACTGCTCGGAAAGGCGGACCTCGGGTCGGCCGGAGCGCAGCAGGTGCCTCAAGGCGGTCGACCTCAATCCATCTGGCGCGGTGCCCGTAGCGCAGTCGCCAAGCAGCTGGCGCGCCGTGTGGGTATCGTGTGTCGTGAAGCTGACAATAGAGTCGGGCACAAAGCCCTCGGCATCGCCTACCTCAAAACAGAGAACCTTCGTGAGTCGCATCCCGCCCGAAACTAGGGCGTCTCGAAGACCGTCTGGTACCACTCCAAGATCCTCGGCAACCATCACCAAGCCGGTCTCCTGCGATATCGCCTTCAATACCGCCAGAATCCGGTCGCGGGGTTGATCTACAAAGGACATGGGTCCAGGTCGATCCGATTCCTCACTTCGCTCGCGCACTATGCACAAACGCTGCAACCCGATGGCGTGGTCGATTCGAAGGCCCGAGGTTACCGGAGCGAAAAGTCGTATCGGTGTCGTCAGGGGTAAAGGCTCCACGTCGTCGCCAACCGATTTTGATCCGAGATCGTATCCCACCAAACCCCAGGACTGCCCTTGC
>JAJYGZ010000263.1 GCA_021790495.1 Actinomycetes bacterium | reverse complement strand
GTCGCGCCGTCCACTTCTACTTTTTTAGCCGAGGTGACCGAAGCGATGCCCAAGAGCTCGGCGATCTGAACCGGAGTAGTTCCGGTGTAGCCGTCGGAAGACTCGGTCGCCGCGATGACTAGATCGAACGGCTCACGCCCAATCGCCTTGGCAAGAACCTTCGCTGTTGACAGTGCGTCGGATCCCTCTAGCGCTTCGTCACTAACCAGCACGCCGCGGGTGGCACCCATCGCCAGCGCATTGCGAATCCCCGATACTTCGCCGCGAGGTGCCATTGAAAAAAGCACCACCTCTCCCTCGCCGGCCTTGTCGACGAGTTGCAGCGCCATTTCGACACCGTAGGAGTCAGATTCATCCATGATCAGCTTGCCGTCACGCGCAAGGTTGAACGAGGCGTCGAGCTTTTGCGGAGCGGCCGGATCGGGAATCTGTTTTACACAGACAGCTATTTTCATTCCAATATCTTCCCTTGATTATTACTTAATTACAAACTCGCTCAGAGTCTTGCGCCGAGCGCCGAGCGAGCGAGGTCGATTCGGTTGGTAATGATTCCATCGACACCGCATTCGGCGAGTTCCACCACGCGCTCGGCGGTATCGACAGTCCATGCCACAACACCCAGTCCGAGTTCGTGAGCCTCGCGCACTCCTTCGCCATCGATGCCAGAGTGATGCGGCAATACGTAGTTGGCACCCAATGATACCGCGGCGTGACATCGCAATGCCATATCCGAGCCGATAGTGCCAAGCAGCCCCAAGGCCATCTCGGGCGCGAGTCCAGAGAAGATCTCAAGCGCACGCTCAGAAAAACTCGTCACAAATATCGACGCGCTTCCCGCATAATCCTTGAGAAGTCGCGCAAGGAGACGCGAGGTAAGCTCCGAGGGCGCCCAGCCGACCTCCTTCGGATCGCTCTTGATCTCGATGTCCACGACCTGACCATCGAGCATCTCCAGAGCCTCTTCGAGTCTCACCAGGTTAGGTCCGGTAGCACTCGACAGGCTCTTAAAGGTATGCTCGGCGACCGCGCCGAAATTCTTGATCACGGGGTCGTGCACCACGGCGAGCACGCCATCGGAGGTGGCGCGCACGTCCAGTTCGGCACCGTCGCCCCCCAAGATTTTCACGTTCGCAAACGCTTCTGGCGAATTGTCGACACGCCCGAATGATGCGCCACGATGCCCCAAGATCAAGGGGCGACTCTTACTGCTATCCATTTCTGCTCTCTATATGGTATTGCGCCGCGTCTTCTCGCACCGGCACCTCGATAGTTACATGGGCCCCAGGGCCCGCTCCAAACGAGATCGTTCCCTCGAGCTGAGAGGTGATCAAGCTCTTCACAATCGATAGTCCGAGTGAAGAAACGCCGTCAGGATCGAAGTCCTCGCCGAACCCAACTCCGGTATCGCTAATTTCAATCATAAGTTTGCCCGCATTTCGCGCGAGGCGCACTATTACCTTCCCGGTCCTTTCACCCATTCCTTCTTGGCGTGCCGAAAACGCGTGTTCGATCGAGTTTTGAATTAGCTCGGCAAGAGCCAGTGCCAAGGGTGTCGCGGTCGAGGCGTCGAGTTCTCCGGGCGAGCCATCTACCTCGATGTCCAAATGAAGATCCGGCGGAACTGACTCGTGCGCCAATTGGAGCACCGCCCGAACCACTTCTTGAAAATCGACCTCGTCGCCGACTTCGCGAGAGAGGATCTCGTGCACGAGCGCCATGGACCGGATTCGCCGCTCGGCCTCCATCAGGGCCTCTTTGCCCACTTCGGAGTCCAGACGGCGTATTTGGAGGCGCAAGAGCGACGAGATGGTCTGGAGGTTGTTCTTGACGCGATGATGGACCTCGCGAATTGTCGCGTCCTTGGAAAGCAGGAGCCGATCGCGTCGCCTCAATTCGGTGATATCGCGAACCAGCACCATGGTGCCGGAATACTCCTTCTGGTCCAGGAGAGGAATCGCCTGGAACATGATGGTCGAGTCAGGCCGCCGCTCGATCTCCTCAACCACCGGGCTAAGGGTCGCGCGAGCCCGCGTAATCGCGGCGATATCCATGCCAAGCTCGTCGAAGGGATCTCCGATTCGCGCGACATGGCGCCCAAGCCGGTGCAGCGCCGAAGCGGCGTTGGGGCTCATAAAACTTATCCGCCCCTCAATGTCAAGCACCATAACTCCGTCTCCGACCCGGGGAGCCTCCGCCGGCTCGTCGGCGTCGAAAGGAAAGTCGCCTTGGGTAATCATGTTGGCGAAACGCTCGAAGAGCGAGACGTAGACTCTTTCCAGCTCGCCACGGACTCTCTTGGAGTTGAGTTCATATTCGCGCACTATCGCGGCGATCAACCTGGTGCCTCGGCGAACGGGAATGCAGAACGAGACTCGATGCTCTTCGGCATGCATGATGCGGCTTTCCTTGAACGCGATGTGGCCCGAGGCCAGACATTGAGTAATGCCGGGAACCGACGAGGCGCTTACCACGGTGCTGACAAGGTCCATGGGGTACAAGGTCCTCGAGGTGGCGGGTCGAACTTGGGCAATGACCATGTAGTTCAGCTCTGGGGACGACTCGGTTTCGGCGCGAGGATCGTAACGCGTCGGAACATAAAGTATCAGGTCGGAAAAACAGAGGTCGGCCAGCATTCCCCAGCTCGCGGTGAGCTTCTGAAGGTGCTCAGCGTCCTCGGGTGCTACGCCAGCTTTGCGTACCAGCGCCGCCAGGGTCGTCATCGTTGGCCAAGTCGCGAGTTTCGAAGAGCCACCGGAGGTGACTGCTGCAGTTCACAATGGCTGAACAATAGGGATCATCTTCTTTTTTCTCTCCGAGAAGGTCGCCAAGGAACGGTACCCGGCCGCAGTCACGTAACTACGCAGTTCCGATGATTTGAAGGATACGTCTCCCAAGCTGTGAGCATCGGAAGCGGTAGTAATATCTACGCCGTAACGTGCGAACTTGTCGAGAAGATAAGGGGCCGGATACGCCTCGCCAACCGGCTTTCGCCAGCCAGCGCTCGATACCTCGGCCACGATCGCCGAGTCGCGAGCAGCTTCGGCGATGCGGTCATAAAACTCCTCAGGCACCGCTGGCAAGTGCCCGGCCACCTTAATTAGATCTGGATGGGCGAGCACGTCGACGCTCCGGGTGGCGGCAAGTTCCTCAAGTGCACGGGTATAGGCTTCCCACGCGCCCGCGATGCCAATTTCGTCCCACCTCGACTGCACGAAGGCGTCGCCAACATGATCGAAGGGCCAGTCCTGGATCCAGTGAATCGAGCCGAGCAACACGTCAAATGGATAGCCACCGAGCAAATCGGCGACAACATCCATCTCTCCCTCGTAGTAGTCCACCTCCAGCCCGATAACGATCGGCAATCTGGCGGCTTTAGCGGCAAGGGCAACCTCGACGTATAGGTCGAGGTCTGCGGTTGAATTATCCTGCCAGTAATTTTGCATCAACGTGCGCATCGGGCTGTCCGGGTAGCGCTGGAAAAAGCTTCCCAGCACCTTGCCCGCTTGCCCGAAACGGTAGAAGTGCTCGGTAACGGCGATCTCGACCACGCCTTCGGCGGCTGCGGCCTCGGCATAGCCTGCCAAGTACTCAACCGTCGGAGCCACATCAGCCTGCCCATGAGGCCAGAGATGAAGATGGTAATCGATCACGGGTCATTCCTCGCTAAGGAAAATCAATCGGGTCAAGGTTATAGCCTATTCGCACGAGAGCCTCGAGGTCCGCGACGTCGGTTTCCAGGTAAGGCGCGCGCAGCACCTTTTCTCTATCTATCGCCAGAGTTCCCAAAAGCGACTTCTCCTCGGAGTACATCCCAGCGAAGTCAAGAAAGGTGTGCCCTATCTCTCCGAGCACCGACGCCAGCACCTTCGGGTCGGTATTTTTGAATTTGCCGCGGGCCATCTTGGCGGGATCCGCGACAAGACGGCGGGCCGCACCCGCGGCGTCGGCGTCGCTCAGGAAGTCCGGCAAGCTCCGATTCACGATCAACGCTCCGAGGTTGAGGTTCCGATCCTTGAGCGCGCCAAGGAAAAACTCTGCCTCGCGCATGGGCACGTACTCCGGGGAGGCCACCACCAAAAAGGCGCAGGCGTCTGAGCGAAGCAGGCCGGAGACCGAATTGGCTCTCGCGATGAATCCCTCGTACATCGATTGAAACAGCATAAAGAACTCGGCGACCTCGGCCAGAAATTGAGATCCGAGTATCCGATCGGCAACCTGATAAAACGGCTTGAAGGCGCTAAACACCAGCCTCGATCGATAGGGAGCAGTTATCCAGCGCAAAAGCTTCGACGAGAAGAAGTCAGCCATCCGCGCCGGCGCATCCAAAAAATCGATCGCATTCCGGCTCGGCGGCGTATCGACAACGATTAAGTCGAACTCGCCGCGGTTGTAGATGTCATAAAGCGATTCCATCGCAATGTAATCGTGGCTTTGCACAAAGCGTGAGGAGATGTTGGCATAGATTGGATTGGCCAGAATCTCTTGTCGCACCCGAATATTGGGTGCGTATCGCGCCACAAGATCGTCCCACGAATCTTTGGTATCGAGCATCGCGACGTAAAGCTCGCCGTGGTCCTTTCCCCGAGCGACGCCGCTGAGATCCACCTTGGTCACAACATTTCCGAAATTCGCCATTCCCATCGGATCCGCGAGACGCCGCGCCGGATCTACGGTCAGCACAAGGACTTTCCGGCGTGTCTCCAGCGCCGCCAGAAGGCCGATCGCCGCGGCGGTGGTAGTCTTTCCGACCCCGCCAGCTCCAGCGGTCACCAGTATCGACTTCTCCCGCAATAGTCGCTCGACGAGCTTCGCCGTCATGATCCGCTCATCTCGCCAGCCAATGCCTCGGCAATTTCGGCGGTCAATTTGAGTCCGGTCTCGGCTCCCATGAAGAACGGCACGAAAACGGTGGCGACCTCGCCCGTCAAAGCGGAGACGAAATTTCTCGTATGCTCGCTTCGCGAGGACCTCAACTTCGTTGCGAAGCGCGAAGCGCTTAGTAACGCGTCGGCTCCGCCATCTGCTATCGCAGCGAAGTCACCGACAAGGCGGCCCCCGTCGATATCGGCAAAAATTGCCGCCTCACCCGAAGAAAATGGCTCACCAAGGACTTTGTTGACCACGCACATCGAAACCGCGATCGTAGTCTCGAGACGGAGCCGGTCCAGGAGTTCGAGGGATTCCGAGACCGGGGTCTCTTCTGGAGTCAATACCAGCACCAACGACGTAGTCTCAGGATTAGAAAGAATCTCGGCCATCCATGCCGTCTGCTCTTTGACGATTCCCACCTTGAAAAGCTCTGAGATCCCGGCGGGCGACGCCAGTTGTGACACGATGTGGCCAGAGGCACTGGCGTCAACCCAAATAATGTCCCAGGCGCGTTCACGCACTTCGTAACATAGCTTTCCGACAACGAGGATCTCTTTGACACCCGGAGCGGCGTTCGCAACAAAATCAAAGGCTCGCGCCAGTGGCCCAAGACGCGTAATCATGGGAATACGCAGGTTGAGACGGAGATATTCGGCAAGCGCCTCCTCAGTGTCCATGGCCATAATGTAGAGATTCGGCGCTACATTGCGCGGCTTGAACGTCACTCCTTCGACCCCGAAATTCGGGGACACATCGCCCTTGGCATCTACCTCGCACACGAGCGTCTTGAGCCCCGCCTTGCTGGAGAGCCTGGCCAATCCGGCTGTCACCGAAGACTTACCGACTCCTCCTTTGCCGGTAACGAAGACGAGCTTCTTGGCAAGAAGGTTCTTGCCAAGCGCGCCGAACGTATCCCCGCGAGATGCCATCATGGCCTTTGTGACCCTAGGCGCCGAATCCGACGCGACGTTCCTCTTTTTGGACGCCAACAACGACATAGGCAACCCGGTTCGCCATAATGCCGACCTGGCGACCTTTCTTGTCGACTACCCATAGCAACTTATCTGCTGAAGATATCGAGGAGTCTATCGAGGCCACCAATTTCTCCTGGGAAGTATCATCGGGCAACTCCAGATCCAGTTCTCTCACTGAATCCACAAAACCGATCTTGATATCCACGAATGCTCCTCGCAAATTGGGGACCCGCGGGGGCGGAATCACTCAAACTAGACAATATTGGGTAAAACCAGGAATTTACCGGCCATGCAGCTGCGCACCGCGCGACTTATGGAAGATCTCGATCCCTATACCAACCACACTACTTCGCGATGGCTGATACGGCCTTCCGAGAAGCGCGCCGCGGTAGAAAATCCGGGTTGCGAGTGCGGTTGCTGACCCCTTGGGATTCGTTGACGGGCCGAACCGACAACTGCGCCCCGGCACAATTCGCCCTAGCTCTACCATGGGCCACGGCTATTCGCGCCAGCGCGAGGCCAACACATATCCGATGTGGACAAGGATCACCATGGTAAGAAAATAGAAGAACAGGGTGTGCGAAAGGGTCGCACCCGATCGCATCCAAAGCGGAAAGTAGCTAAAGAACCGCAGAATCAGCCCGGTCACCGCCAATACGACCATAGAGGCCGCGATAGTCGCATAGGCGAGCTTCTGTCCTGCATTCGGCCTCGAGTGGCCATACGCCGGCCGTCGCAGCGTCGAGCGCCAAGTCTCAAACCAAGCTTGATCCTCGCCTCTCCACGTCCTTAGCTGTCGTGTCATGGAGACCATTGCCGAGCCTCCTAGTCGGCTCATTCCGCCAAGTCCTAGAACCAGCGCCGCCAATCCGGTAGCAACGTGCGCCTCGCGAAAAAACTCCCGGTGACCGACTATTCCTTCGACCAAGCCCGAACCGAGCACCAATCCGGTCAATAGGCACAGGGCAAAAAGAGCCGCGACAAGATTGTGAACCCACGGACCGCGCGAACCTGCCGCCCGTGTCCATCGGACCGCTCCCTCGCTGGGGATAGACGCTGATTCAAGTGATTTGTGCATCAGCGGGATACCCGTATTGCTCCCAGTATCCGGTAACGGGCCGCTGGGATACTGAGATCGAATTCAACCACTTGATCGATTTATAGCCAAACATGCCGTCCACAAAGAGTCGGACTGGCGCACCGTGCGCCACGCTCAGTGGGGCTCCGTTGAGGTGCGTTACGACCATTGTGCCCCGACTCCGCGCGTCGCGCATCGAAAGGGACTCGCTATAAATTCCATCGAAGGAACCGAAGTTGACAAACCCGCCGCTCTTGTTAATGCCCGCACGCGACAGCACGCGCTCCAACGCAACGCCGCCGAAGCGCTGATTTCGAACCTCCCATCCTGTCACACAATGGAAGGTTGCCTCGACTTCTGAATAGCCGAGCGACGCTAAATCCTCAAGGGAGAGTTCCAACCGATGATCGACATCTCCGCTCACCTTGAGCCTGTACGCCGCGCGGGAAATAGTAGGGAATCCCGCGCTAACCGTATAGACCTGGTAGCCGCCAAGGCCTACGGCGGACCCCGCTACTGAAGACCCGAGCAGGCCCTCCACGCTCGAGCCACCAGCAACCAACGCGGCGCCCACTCCTAGCAGCCCAAGAAATACTCTTCTTGGCATCGGCCGCACCTCTGTTTGGTTGAGAGTCTCATCGGTGGCGCTCACCCACTATAAAACGTCTAACATACCGGCGATGTTCCCCTTCACCCGAC